>DQSX01000048.1 GCA_015663065.1 Sulfurovum sp. | reverse complement strand
TTTTGAATCCTGCGCTACACCGAAACCTCTAAAATAGAGAAATCCAAGATAGTAAAAACTGGTAGGTTCTTCTTTTTGTGCCAATTGCGTATAGAGTGTAAATGCTTTGTCATACTCTTTTGCAAGCAGCGTATCATAGGCCTCTTTGATCTCTGAGCGCATTATATACCAAACCCTTCAAGCTCAGCCGATACTTTTGTCATCTTGTTCTGTGCATCTTCTAAAGCCTGTTTATTTTCAGCGATCACCGCTTCGGGAGCATTGGCAACAAATCTTTCATTGTTCAACATTCCGCTAAGTTTTTGTATCTCTTTTTCAAGTTTCTCTTTTTGACGTGTAAGTTTTTTAATGATAGGGGTCATATCTATCTCACCTGTTGGAAGATAGACTTCTAAGTTATCAGACACATCAGTAATAGAGTCTTCAACTTTTGCATCTACAAACTCGATACTTGCTACTTTTGCAAGCTTCTCGATGAATGGACGTGCCATCTCTGTATCGATACTTCCTGCAAGTTTTGCATCCAGTTTGATGTAGGCCTTGTCTATTTTGGAGTTCCCCATGTCTATGACTACTTTCGCACGTCTAAGTGCCGTAATAGACTCTTCAATAATGGCAAACATCTCTTCTGCTTCACCATCTCTTTTGATCTCTTTAGGGAAATTCATGATCATCAGAGATTTTCCTTCTTCAAGTGTCGTACCTGAAAGCTTGTGGTAGAGGTGGTCAGCGATGAACGGCATAAATGGAGAGACCATCTTTAAGGTCTCTTTAAAGATGGCACCCAGTTCCACGATACTTTCTCTGTCCGCTTTAGAGTACTCAATACCCCAGTCACAAAATTCATTCCATACAAAGTTATAGAGTGTTTTTGCAGACTCATCAAATTTATAAGACTCTATGGATGTACGGATCTTTTCAACTGCCAAAGCAAGCCTGCTTTGCATATAACGTCCAAGCGGAGTTTTTACTTCAATCTCTTTGAGTTCAGGGAACGTGTCAACATTGAGCTGCAGATAGTTCGTTGCATTGTAAAGTTTGTTGGTAAAGTTTCTGAACTGTTCAAGATTCTTGGCACCCAGTTTAATGTCACGTCCCTGAACTGCCAGGTAGGCAAGAGTAAAGCGTATAATATCCGCAGAGTGCTCTTCAACCATATCAAGTGGGTCAATGACGTTTCCTTTAGACTTGGACATCTTTGCCCCATGTTCATCACGTACCAGAGCATGCATATAGATGTCTTTAAAAGGAAGTTCGCCCTGAAAGTGTTCTCCCATCATCATCATACGTGCTACCCAGAAGAACATAATGTCAAACCCGGTGATCAGCAATGAATTTGGGTAAAAGTCTTCCATATCTGTTTCATTGTAGAGTTCAGTCAATTTTCCGTTATTTCCCCAGCCAAGCGGTGACATGGCCCAGAGTGCAGAAGAGAACCAGGTATCCAGAACATCCGGGTCTTGTGTCATCTTTTTAGAAGCACACTTTGGACAGGCTTCCGGCTCATCGGCTTTGTCCGCCCAGGTGTGTCCACAGTCATCACAGGTAAATACCGGAATTCTGTGCCCCCACCACAATTGACGTGAAATACACCATGGGCGAAGTTCATCCATCCATGCAGTATAAGAGTTTATCCAGTGTGCAGGGTGGAAGTTGTTGTGTTTTTTAGTCTCTTTGATGGAGTTTTCAGCAATTTTTTCACTGAGGAACCATTGTGTGGAGATAAACGGCTCAACGATGTTCTTACATCTGTAACAGTGTCCTACCTGGTGCAGATGTTCTTCTATTCTTACAATGTGACCGGCATTTTCAAGTGCTTTTACGATGACAGGACGTGCTTCAAGACGCTCAAGTCCTGCAAACTCTCCACAGTATTCATTTAAAATACCTTTTTCATCAAAGACCTTAATGAACTCCAGATTATGTCTTTTTCCTACAGCGTAGTCATTTTGGTCATGTGCAGGCGTGACCTTTACCACACCGGTACCGAACTCCATATCTACATGGCTGTCCGTAATGACCTTGATCTTCCTGTCGGTCAGTGGGAGCAGTACTTCTTTCCCTACGATGTCTGTGTAACGTGCATCATCCGGGTGTACCATGATGGCCGTGTCTCCAAAATAGGTCTCCGGTCTGGTCGTAGCAATTTCAAGTTCTCCCGAGCCGTCTGCAAATTTGTAGACCATGGTGTAGAACTTCCCTTTTACCTCTTCGTGCTCCACTTCAATGTCAGAGAGTGCACCATCGTGGGTACACCAGTTTACCATGTAGTTGTTCTGTGTAATATGCCCTTCATTATAGAGAGAGACAAAGGCCT
This sequence comes from Sulfurovum sp., assembly GCA_015663065.1. GTDB lineage: Bacteria > Campylobacterota > Campylobacteria > Campylobacterales > Sulfurovaceae > Sulfurovum. Next base: position 2,049 of record DQSX01000048.1, on the reverse strand, counting down.
CTTTTACCGCTTCTTTCAAACCCTCATCCATAGTAAAACGTTCACGTTTCCAGGCAGGTGTGACACCGAGTTTACGCATCTGGTGTACAATGTTCCCTCCAGACGTCTCTTTTTGCAGCCATGCACGTTCCAGGAACTTTTCACGCCCCAGTGCCTCTTTGGTCGTACCCTCAGCCAGGAGCTGCTTCTCTACAATGTTCTGCGTAGCAATACCGGCATGGTCTGTTCCGGGTTGCCAAAGGGTTTTAAATCCATCCATACGCTTATAACGTGTAATGATGTCCTGAAGTGTAAAGGTGAGGGCGTGACCAATGTGCAGAGAACCTGTTACATTGGGTGGAGGCATCATGATGGAGAAGGTTTTGACCTTGCCATCTTTCTCTTTTTCCTGAATCTCTTTATTGCCCTCTATTTCAAAGTATCCACGTGCCTCGCAAAGTGCATAGTACTTGTCTTCTACTTCTTTTGGGTTATATGTTGCTTTTTTTTCTGTTGTTTCGCTCATAGCTAAGTCCTATGTATTTATATAATTGACGCGATTATACCCAAATGGTGCTTTTTCTTTTATGTCTCTTGCGTTATACTCCACATAAAGGAGTCTGAATGACCTATATGCAGTGGTTTGAGTCCCATGCAAAAAAACATGAAGCCATCATGAAAACATTGACACACTTGAGTAATGATGAAGTGATTGACTATTTTATTTTCGAGAATATGCAGGAGAAACACCCCGACTTCTGTCCTTTGTATGCGCAAAATAAAAAGTGTCATGAGATGGAATCACTCAACTGTTATTTTTGTGCCTGTAACCATTTCAGGTTTTCAGATGAAGGGCTGAAAAAAGAGGGTAGAAAAACCACTTTCAGTCTTTGCAGTATTGCTGCAAAAGAGAGCAGGAACTTCGAAACAGAAGATGCCATACACCAGGACTGTACAGACTGCCCCATACCGCATAAAAGAGCAGTGATAAAAAAGTTTTTCTCTCGTGACTGGAGGGCGATCATGGAGAAAACCATCGTCAAGAATTAAGTACATATTGACATCGTTTTTTGTATAATATAACAATGTTGTAGACAGAGGGATCAGAATGAAATTTGAAACATTTCAAAATAAAATAAAAAACGACAAGGCATTTCAAGAGCAAGTGTTTCGTAAGTTTGCCAAAGCGGAGCAGGAGCGTACACTCAAGCCCTATCAGGCAGAACTCATTAAAATGCAGGCACACCTGGAAAAACATAAAGAGAAGATGATCATACTTTTTGAGGGGCGTGATGCTTCCGGTAAAGGCGGTGCTATTCGTCGTATAACCCGTTATATGAATGAAAAACATTACCGTATCGTGGCATTGGGGAAACCCTCTGATGTACAACAGTCACAGTGGTATTTTCAACGTTATGTAGAGCAGTTCCCGCATGGCGGGGAGGTGGTGCTGTTTGACCGTAGTTGGTATAATCGTGCGATGGTAGAACCGATCTTTGGTTTTTGTACCAAAGAACAATACAAAACATTCATGAAGTCCGTGCCGATGTTTGAAGAAGATCTCATTGATCATGGTATTCATTTTATAAAGATCTACTTCTCTGTGAGCAAAGAGGAGCAGGACAAGCGTTTTAAAGAGCGTGAGACCAACCCTCTCAAACAGTGGAAACTCTCTGAGATCGATGTACAGATGCAGGAGCGTTGGGACGAGTTTACCGAGGTAAAATACCAAATGCTCAAAAGAACCAACACCTACATCTCTCCATGGACGGTAATACGTTCGGATGACAAATTTATTGCAAGGCTCAATGCCATTAAAAGCATCCTTAACAAGATCGACTATGAAGGTCGTGACGAGAGTCTTGACTATACAGTAGATGAAAGTATTGTCTACTCCGGAGCGGTAGAGATCGAGATCATGGAAAAAGAACTTCGGGAGAAGGGTAAAATACTCGGCTAATACCTTTGATTTTAAGAATAGCCTTACTTTACTAAGAGTAATATTGGTTAAATACAATAGAAGGTAAAGCATATGTCTGATTCTCTATTTTTAGCCTCCGTTATGATCGC
>DQSX01000159.1 GCA_015663065.1 Sulfurovum sp. | reverse complement strand
TTCAAAAACAATGCTCTCTCTTTAACACCTGCAGAATTTGAAGTCCTTACACTTCTGGTAAAACACCAGGGTATTACACAGTCACGTGAACAGATCATCAATACATCAGGGACCATGAGTATTGATTCCCAGGGTAAAAGTCTGGATGTGATCATCTCTAAAATACGTACCAAGATCGGTGACAACAAACGTATACAGGCAGTACGTGGTGTAGGGTACAAGCTTGTTTAAAGGCTTCAGCTCTCTACGCAGCAAGATCAATCTTGTATTTTCCATTACCCTTCTTCTCCTTGCCATTCTTTTCATCTCTTCCATCAAATATGATCATTTTAAATTTGAAGAGAGGAATGCTGCACACGAAAGACTGATATCACACTATATTTATGAATACTATATGAAATATGGGAAGATCGATGAATCTTATCTTAAATCCCAAAACATGTCTCTCATTAAAGACAAAGCAAAAGTAGTGCAAATAGAACGTTCCTTCAAAAAGAGAGGGAAATATAAAGACTATGCTGTCGACACTTTCCGTCTTCAACGGATCATGCTTATCAACAATGACCGATTTAAACTCTTTTTGGAAAATAAAAGTAAACCCACCTACCCCCTGAAAAGAATTATTGTTTTCTCTATTGTTTTTCTTTTGATCATCCTTTTGTACCTCTGGGTAGTAAGGAGTCTCAGACCCATTTCTGAACTGAAAAACAAGATAAAAACCTTCTCAGAAGGCAATCTCGATATACAGTGCAGCTCTGACAGAAATGACGAGATAGGTGAAGTGGCCAACGAATTTGACCATGCAGTAACCATGATACGCGAACTGTTACAGTCACGTCAACTCTTCCTCCGTGCCATTATGCATGAGCTTAAAACCCCCATCGGAAAAGGCAGGCTAATGAGTGAAATGCTCAGCGATGAAAAAAGCAAAGTACGTCTTCACAGTATCTTTGAACGTCTCAATCTTCTTATAGATGAATTTGCCAAAATAGAAAAGATCACTTCGAAGAATTTTGAGCTACATCTCAATCCCTATAAAATGTCTGACCTGCTTGAAGCCAGTATCGATATGCTGATGATAGAAACCCCTGCACGTCTGATTACCACTGATATTGGCAAAGATTATATTGTTAAAGTGGATTTTGAACTCTTTACACTGGTGATCAAAAACCTTATTGACAATGCTATAAAATACAGTACAGACAAACATGTACGTGTGGTCATCGATAATGAAGTCATTAAGATCATTAACAAAGGGGAAGCACTGGCCGAACCTTTGGAGAACTATTTCAAACCTTTCCATACATCAAAAAACTCTTTGGGTTTAGGTATTTATATTGTAAAAAGTATTTTAGATATCCATCAAATGGAGTTGAAGTACGATCATAAAGAGGGTTATAACACCTTTATGATCGCGTAAGTTTTAGTCAACGTCCGATATAGTATCAGAAAGCATAAATGCCAACTCAAGTGCCTGAGAAGCATTGAGTCTTGGATCACACTGTGTATGGTAACGGCTGGCAAGTCCTTCAGCAGTGATAGCACAGGAGGTACTTCCTGTACACTCAGTCACATCGTTACCTGTCATTTCAAGGTGAATACCCGCTGCTACGGTACCCATCTCTTTATGAATAGTAAAGAACTGCTCAACTTCTGAGAGTATATTGTCAAAATCTCTTGTCTTAAATCCACTGGAAGACTTTTCAACATTTCCATGCATCGGGTCACAGGACCATACTACATTTTTTCCTTCATCTCTAACACGTCTAAGCAGTGCAGGGAAATAATGTCTGATCTGACTGGCACCCATACGGACAATAAGGTTAAGTCTGCCCTCTTCATTTTCAGGGTTCAATGTATCGATGAGTTCGATCAATTCATCTTCTTCCATACTTGGCCCAACTTTACATCCAATAGGGTTTTTTATCCCTCTGAAATACTCTATGTGTGCCTCTTTCAAGTCCCTTGTTCTGTCACCGATCCACAACATATGTGCCGAACAGTCATACCACTCACCTGTCTCAGAATCTTCTCTTGTCAGTGCCTGTTCATAGTTCAACAAAAGTGCTTCATGTGACGTATAGAGTGTTGTCTGATGCAGCTGAGGCATCGTGTCAGAGTTCAAACCGCAGGCTGACATAAATTTCATAGAAGCATCTATCTTTGTGCTGAGCTCATCATAACGTTTCCCCAAAGGATTGCCTTTAATAAAATCAAGGTTCCATCTGTGTACCTTGTTTAAGTCTGCCAGACCACCACGTGCAAACGCTCTTAAAAGATTCAAGGTAGCAGCAGACTGGTTATAGGCTTTTAACATATTTTTAGGGTTTGGCACTCTTGCCTCTTCATTAAACTCTATGCCGTTGATGATGTCACCACGGTAAGAGGGCAATTCTACTCCATTGACCGTCTCGAAGTCTGAAGATCTCGGCTTTGCAAATTGTCCGGCAATACGCCCTACTTTTACAACCGGTTTTCCCGTAGAGTACATCAGTACCATGTTCATTTGAAGCATCAATTTAAAAAGATTTTTTAAATTGGAGGCATTAAAGTCAGAAAAACTTTCAGCACAGTCTCCGCCCTGCAGTAAAAAAGCTTCACCTCTACCTGCTGCGGCAAGTTTCTCTTTGAGTTTTCTTGCTTCACCTGCAAATATAAGCGGAGGGTATGAGTGTAACTCCTCTTCCACTTTTTCAAGCTTTTCTTTATCCTGATATGTTGGTTGCTGTTTTATGGGAAATGCTCTCCAGCTACTTGGTGTCCAACTCATTAGTTATCCTTCAAAATAGGGCAAAAAAGTCCTGCCCTGAAATTATTGCCATGATTATAGCTTAAAAACTATGAGAAGAGTATGGATTAGGAGGTAATAGCAAAAAACTATTAATATTTACTGTTTTTTTAGCAAATTTTTTGAAAATAATAGTTTTTTCACAGGGTGAATAAGTTGTGAATAACTCATATTAAAAAATGAAACCCGTGTTTCAGGGCAGTAGTTAAAAGTGTTACTTTCTAGAAACAAAAGTAACAAAATTGGACCACTGAAAAACAGTATCTACAGATCTGAATCCTGCCTCTTTACACATTTGTATATTTTCTTCTATCGTAAAAGGAATAAGTACATTTTCCAAAGCTTCACGCTTCTGTGCTATTTCATATTCACTGTAGCCCTGTTCCATTTTATAGGCATAATAGATGTCTATAAGATCTTTGTCCAGTTTCTTGTCTTTAAAGAGTACCTTTTCAGAAAAAATGAAGATCCCCTCGTCATTTAAGCCCTCATAGAGTTTTTTAACAAGCTCAATACGCTGCATGGGACGGATGAACTGCAGTGTATAGTTTGCTATAATGATATCTTCATCTTCATAATCATAACTGAGCATATCTGCCAATTCAAGCGCTATATCTGCTCCAAAAGCCTGACATTTCTGCTCTGCTCTGTCCAGCATGGCCTGGGAATTATCCAAACCTTTGAGTTGCATTTTCACCTCCATTTTAGAGTGAAGATCAAGCAGAAATTTTGCAGTCGAAGAGCCAAGGTCAAGTACTTTCAATCCCTCTTTCTGTTCTGCAAGAATGAGTGCAATGACCAATTTTCTCACTTCATCATAAAAAGGGACTGAACGGCTCAGCATATCATCAAAAACAGAAGCGACTGCTTCATCAAATTCAAATTTTTTTTCTATAGGTTTGGTAAATACTTTATCTTGTTTCATTTCAACATTTTATCATAAAAAAAACAGATAGACTTCAAAACATATCTTAGACTAAGAAAAAAACCATATAATATATTAACTAAAATTATAAATAAAGTTAATGAACTGGGATAGAAGAACTTAGCATACTAGTCGTAGATTGCGAACTTTTAAGGATACTATCATCATGCTGCACGTTTCAACAAATGTGTTGCTGCCATTTTCTATGACCTTGAGAACTTTAAACCCATCAATGACACCTATGGACACTCTGCAGGTGATGCCATCTTAAAACATGTAGCTACTGCTATGCAGGATGTACTGCGTCAAGAAGATACGGTCTGTCGTTTTGGAGGAGATGAGTTTGTCATACTCATAGAAGAGTTGGATGATTTTGCCTATCTACAGGATATTTTGAACAAAGTACACAAGATCACAGAGAAAAAATTCAAGGTCGAAAACAGTGAATTGTCTATTGCCATGAGTATCGGAGCTTCGATCTACCCTAGCGATGCACAAACACCAGAAGCCCTTTTAAAATGTGCAGACGAAGCCATGTACCGTGCTAAAAATTCCGGGAAGAACAAGATATCATTTTTTCAAAACGATACGAAAGTCTACACCAATAACTCTATTATCCGTTTAAAGTCTGTGAATATCTGATCAGCTTTTTTGACTTTTTAATATCTTCTTTGATCTGTCTGCTTAAGTCATCCAACGTGTCAAACTTTTTATTTTCACGGACAGAGGCAACAAATTCCAGCCAGACATTTCCTTCTATTTTTCCAATATCTTTTTCAAGTATGTGGGTTTCCACAGCAAAAGATCCGTCTGTAGTGACACGATGTCCCAGAAATGAGACGGAATCCAGCCATTTTCCGTTGATCTTTGTACGTGTTGCATAGACGCCTTCCAGAGGCAACTGGTACGCCTCTACCTGCAGATTGAGTGTTGCAACCAGTTCTTTTTTACCAAGACCCTGTCCCTTTATCACTTCACCGTCTATTCTATACATTCTGCCAAGCAGTTTAGCAGCCATAGCTACCTTGCCTTCTTGCAAATATGCTTTGATCGTACGTGAGTGTACAGGTATACCTTCTATGCTGACTTCATCTACAACATATACTTCTTTGTCACACAATGCCTGCAGCATTTCGGCATTGCCGGCCTTGCCTTTACCAAAATGAAAGTCATACCCCACAACGATCTTTTCAAG
>DQSX01000143.1 GCA_015663065.1 Sulfurovum sp. | reverse complement strand
CACTGGGTCTTGAAAAAGACAGGACTTCAACTGAGTTCCATGAATTCAAAAAAGAACATTTTAATTTTTAGGATCAGACTATGAGATCAATTTTATTCCTTCTCCTCAGTACCTATCTTGGTGCACAAACCATACATTCATCTGTGCTTACTTATGCAGAGTATAAAAACTTTGAAAATTCTGTACAAAAAGAAGACGGTGTTGTCTATGGTGTGGGTGCAGATATCCATGTGGATCAATCAGCCTATAGATTTGCTTATGAATATGGTAATACCAATACTAAACAACCCCCTTTAAAAGAGGACTTGAGGACCGATAAACTTTTTTTGAAATACTCCTATGACCTGCAAAATAATTTTGAGTTCAATGTGAACTATATCAATATACTGGGTGACAATATTGCCATTACCGATGGCGGACAGACGTATGGTCTTGGTCTCACTTACCATATAAAAAAGAATTTTCTTACAAATTTTACGCAGTATTACACCCACTATGATGATTTTGATGTTTTTCAAAGTGATTTGAAGCTAGAGTATAAAATGAAGATAAACGCTGTCAAGATCAAGCTTACTTCTATCACAAAATACCTCGATCTTGATGAAACAAATCCTAATGGTTTTACCAAAAATGCGGACGATCACTACCTGACAAGCGGAATAAAGTTACACTTGCATTATGAGGGTTACCACTTTGGGGCAGCTGCCTATTTTGGCAAAAGGGTTTTTGCTATTATGAATGATGGTTTCAGGATCCAGCATCATGCCATGGAGTTTGACAGAAACTACGCCGTAGGGGTCGGTAAAAATATTTCAGATTTTGTTGTACGATTTCAGTACATTTACGGACGGGCAGAAGAGTTGCCCATGCAGAATGAAAATGTCGAGGTCAACAATTTCAGACTACTGCTTAACTACAAGTTTTAAAGCAGCTTTTTTTCATCAGGTCTAGTTTTTCACTTCAACATTTGTATGTAAAAGTAGTGCCAACTCCTGCTTTATCTCTTTCTCTTTTGCAGTAAGATCAAAACTCTTTTTCTCTTTGATGTCATTAAACAGTGAGATCTTGGCTCTTAACTTTGCCTCTCTTTGGATGTTCATCATTGTATAGGCTACATAATAGTTATAGATGTTTTGAATGTACTGCACCGTTTCACGCCCTATCTTTTCAGCGGCGATCACTTCAACATTTCCAAACCACTTGTTGGGGTTAAGCCCTCTCTTCTTTGCAAGTCTTCTAAATTTATTGATCCTGTTGGGTCCTGCATTGTATCCGGCAAATACAAAGAGTGTTCTGTCTGCTTTAGCAATATTTTCATCTTTGAAATAGTGGTCTTTTAACAATTTACTGTATTTGACCCCAGCATGAATGTTGGAGTCAGTATTGTGAATACTCCCTACATTCATCTCTCTGGCAGTGGCAGGCATAAGCTGCATAATACCTCTGGCACCCACATGGCTTTCTGCCTTTTCACGCAGTCGGGACTCCTGATAGGCCTGTGCCATCAACATTAAAGGGTCCAATTCATACTGCTCTGCATACTTTTTAAACGTTTTTATCAAAGCCTGATATTTCTTTTTTGAAATGCCGGACTTACTGATTTTTTGATAACGTTTTGACTCTAAATACTCCTCCGTAGCCACTCTTGCAAAAGAGTTACCCACATAATTTGTTTTTACAAAACTGTTTAACTCTGCTAAAAGCAGAGGATTGTCTTTTCTCAGCATCAGTGCCAATTCTGAGTTTTCTCTGAAGGTGATATCTGTATGTAAATGCAGTTTTTTATATACTACTGACCACATTTTTGCCTTATAATCATCCATGATCGTAATACCGATGAGTCCGTCATTGACCAACTCTAAAATATCTTCACTTTCAAGATCTTCAGGCAAAGCTTTGATCACAATAGGGTCATAGCCTTTATGTACCAGTGTTTCACTTACCTGAAGCAAAGAGTCAAGGTAGGACATTGAAGGCTTGATATAGACCTCTTTTCCTGCAAGGTCCTCAAAACGGGTGATCCCTTTAAGTGCATTATTGGTCACAAGTATCTCATTAATGCCTGAAGCAAAAGGGTCTGTGAACGCTATTTGTTCCTGACGTCTTTTTGTAATGGTATTGCCGGCTATGGCAACATCTGCATAACCCGCATTCAATGCAGGGATCAAAAACTCTCTTGTCACCGGTATGGTTATCAGTTTTGTTTTTATGTGTTTATTTTTATTGGGGTAGTTTTTATTGATCTGTTTTTCCAATGCAACTATCGCCTCATTGTACATACCTGACTTTTTACCTTTATCTATGCCATAAAATGCTTTTGAATTCACAACAAGTACTCTGATCGTTTTGCGCTCAAGCATTTTATCCAAGTCACCCTTGTACTGCTCAAGTACTTTTTTTACCAAGGGTTTTGCTTCGTTTTTAACTGATTCTATCCTTTTTATATGACGACTCTCTTCTGGTTTAGCATGGATAACAGCAGAACCAAGTGTCACGGTCAATAAAAATAATAATAATTTTTTTTTCATAATGTCTCCTTCTCACATATATACAGTATATGTGCTAATAGATACAGAATAATATAAATAAGAAAATAGGAGAAGAGCATATTTGAAAATTTTTTATTTCAAAAAATGCCTAGTTGTGTTTACCTGCCTGTGTAGTTTACCAGCCATTTCATAATGTCATTTTGCAGTTTGGCCGCTTTCCATCTGCCTTTTTTTGTATTGACCAGTATGATCACGGTGTAGAGTTTTCCTTTTTTTGTCTTGACGTAGCCACCAATGTTCTTCACGCGGTTGAGTGTACCGGTCTTCATCCAGGCTCTGTTTCTGACCACCGTACCGCGAAATCTTCTCTTGATGGTACCGTCCACTCCGGCAATTGAAAGGGTGTTCATCCATCGTGAACCATACTTGCTATACGCATCATCATACATATATGCCAAACCTTTGGCTGTCAGTCTTGCAGAACGTGACAATCCCGAACCGTTGTCAAGGACCAGTTTACTGTTGTGCAGCGCTCCTCTGCTTTTGAGTATGTACTCCACAGCCTGCCGTCCTTTTGAAAGGGTTGCCGGTGCGCCGTAGATTTTGGCTCCCAGATACAAAAGCAAATGTCTTGCATAGAGGTTGTTTGACTTTTTAGCCGTCTTTGAGATGATCTTTTCCAAAGAACGCGAATAGTGTGTAAAAAGTTTTTTTGCCTTTGCTGGTACTTTGTTAAGACGCATATTCCCACGTACTGTTACGCCTGATTTTTTCAGTTCATCTTTAAAGGCATAGAAAAAAGAGTGGTAAGGTTTGGTGATCACTTTACATATATTACGTGTACCGCATTTTTTTGATATCTTTCCCTTCAGTATAACTTGCGGTTTCGTTGCCGAATTATCAATTTTCAGTGCCGGCCAGGAGTATCTTCCTTTACAGGGTTTGTTAACTCGCTGCAAATTATTTTGGATCACATACGACCTGTCCGGAACCTTCTTTGTCACAGTATTTTTATTGGGAGTGACACAAATGGTAGAGACACGCTCATTGAACATCATTGCATCAGGCATAGCATTGTAGGGACTGTAGGTATGTTTGTCAAAACCCGAATTATTTTTGGTACCTACTTTAAAGTAAGATCTGTCTATAACAATATTGCCTGTGACTTTTCGAATACCTTTTGCTTTGATAGCAGCAACCATACTTTTTAAATCTTTTGTTGAAAGTGTCGGGTCACCATACCCTTTAACAATAAGATCTCCATTTAACGTACCGTTTTTTACTTTACCGTTTATATAAACCTCTGTAGGCCAACGGTAGTCAAATCCCAACTTCAACACTGCTGCATAGGTGCTCATTACTTTGATGACCGATGCGGGGGTACGCACAGTATTGGCATTTAAAGAGGCAAACTCTCTACCATTTTTTCCTGCTTCTTTAATATAAATACTTATATCACTTTTAGGGATACCTGACTTGTTCACAATACCGGCCATCCCTGCAGGAAGTGCGTATGCCCAGTAAGTCATAAACACAGATAATAATATGATTCTCTTCATTGCTGTCAATTTCTTTCCTTATATGCAGTGTACAATCGCTTCATGGCAACCTCCAGTACTTCTCTTGATGTTCCGACATTCAAACGCATAAACCCTTCTCCTGATCTTCCAAAACTCAAGCCGTCATTCAGACCAAGTTTGGCATCTTCTATAAAAAATTTTACCAAAGAAGCATGGTCCAATCCCATTTTGGAACAGTCAAGCCATACTAAAAAAGTTGCTTCGGTTTTAACTGCTTGTATAGGCAGCTGATGCTTTTGTAAAAAGTCATTTACGTAAGCAATATTGGCACAAAGGTAAGGTTTTAAAGCATCCAGCCACTCTCCGCCTCCTTCATATGCTGACATCAATGCCTCTATGCCAAAAGGCGTACCATTACTAATACCCGATCTGTTCTGCTCAAGCATATATCTTCTGCGTACTCTCTCATCGGGAATAATAGCATAAGAGCTATTCAATCCTGCGATATTAAAGGTTTTAGAGGGAGCATT
>DQSX01000199.1 GCA_015663065.1 Sulfurovum sp. | reverse complement strand
GAATGAACATGCAGCTTAAAAAATTACTCTTCCTTTTTTCACTTATTCTATCTATACAATTTATTCAAGCTGATGAAAACTGTGTCATAATCCAGGAGCAAAACTTCGGTGCAATAGGTGATACATCCGGTAAAGATATCTATACAAAAACAGAATACACCTATGAGTGCAATACAACCACAATAGTAAAAGGGGAGTGTGCGGAATGGAGAGTGGATTCCAATCGTCATCTGGCACTCCCAGAAGACAAGCCGGTTGCCTTTAAAGATGAGGATTTTTCTGGTGGATTGGGTCAGTTGGCACTTATATTTGCAGGATATTCTCAACTAGATCACATATGGTCTGGTTGGAAAGGTATCTGTTATGACGGTGTACTCGAAGACTTCTCTTGGATGAGTGATCCTTTTATGTGGGCGGGTCTTATAGCTCAGGCAATGGGCGCGGATGTTCCCGGCATGGAAGAATTCAAGGATGTTGCCGGTTATGCCCAGTGTGCAGTTCAAATGGGGGCAGGTATAGGTAGTGCAGTGCAGGATTATACAGAGGATGAGATACCATGTGACCCTATTGATGAATTCTGTGGGGAGGAGAATGAAAACTCTGATGAGAATGTAATGAGTGTTACCAAAGAAGCCTATGATAAACTCATTGCAGACAACCCTTCTTATGCAGAATATATTGATATAGTGGATCAACAGGGAGATATCTATATCATTAAGATAGTTCAGCCTATTGACGATACTGCACAACAAGCTGCAGCAGAAGCTGCAAAAGCGATGGAAGAGATTAAGCAGATTATGCTTGCAATCAAGAGTGCTTTTATTGCGTATGATGCTTATAGTTGTTTTAGTGCTGCCTCTGGGGGAGCCCAAAGCATCGGAGGTCAGACTAATGACACAAATCCTGTACAGAATGCTATAAACGCAGGAATCAGTAGAGCTATAGCCGCTACTGGATGCGTGCCATGCTCTGTTGCTTTCACGCTCGTAGTAAACCTCATCAATTCATTTAATGATGTGGATACATGCAACAATAAAGATGATGCCCAAGAACAGGGAACAAGACATATTGCTACCTATGCCCATAAAGCAGAGGGTATGTGCCACTTTATCAGAAAAAAAACTGAAAAAGGTGTCTTTACTAAGCTTGATAAGTACTTCTACTGCTGTTATGATGATGTCTTCTCTAGAATTCTTTCGGAGCAAATTAAAGCACAATATGCCAAAGACTGGAGTAGCTGTTCGGACATTACTCTCAAGGAGGTGATTAATGTTAAGATGACACCATGTAGTGAGGATATGGAAGGAGTTGATCCGGACACTATACCATGGGATGCATCCCAAGAGGAAAGAAAAGAATCTGTTCAGTACCAGAATAAATGTATAGATTATAGTGAGCTTAAAACGTATCTTAGTGAGAAGTTTAATGCAAATATAGATGAAGGGATGCTCTATGAGCAATTTGAAGATATGCAGAGCAATATTGAGGAATAGAACGTGGGATTTTTTAAAAACTTATTTTTGAGCAAGGAAATTAAAGAAAGAATTAAGAAGGAGCAGTATTACAAAGATGTCTTTGCTGACCTGAAGAAAATCAGAGCTGCTAGAATGCAGGCGGAAGATCGTTTAAAAGAAAAGGATCTTCCGATTGAAGATCAAATTTTTTATGAAGAGAAGATATCCACATACCTCAAAGTTCAAGAGAGTATTGAAAAAGACATGGTACGCTTAGACAAGGGTATCTATATGGGTGTAGGGATAAACCTTAATGACCCTGAAGCAGAGGCGGAACCGATTTATCTGCCCAAGAAAGTCAGTAACGGACATCTTGGATGGCAGGCAGCATCAGGTTCAGGTAAGACGGTTGGTATGATGAATATTAATAAGCAGCTAATAGCAATGAACGATAACGTGATTATTGTTGACCCAAAAGGTGGAGAAGGACAGGAGGTTCTTGCATCAACGCTTGAAGCTGCTTATGAGGCTGACAGAATGGATGATATGTTTTATTTCTCACCAGCACACCATAACTTATCTGATCAGATAAATCCTATTTTTGGTATGAGTAATGAACAGCGTTCTGCAATGATGTTCAACTTGGCTTCTATGGGATCAAAAGAGAAGTTTTTCCCGGAGCAAGTTGAGCTAAGTACAAAAGCGATATCTGCATCTTTTGAATTCCTTGAGAAAGCAGGAGATCCTACTGGAGAGAAAACTCTCAGATTGGTGGAGTATGAGGTAAAGAAGTGGAAAAAAAGAAAATCTAGCAAAGGCATAAAGAGAAAGATAATACTTCAGGATGAAGAGCTCTACTCTCCTGATGCTATCGGTGTTGCTACGAGCGAATCAGAGTTTACACCACCTATGGATGTTGAATATAAGTTCAACTGGACACTAATGACCTTTGCTGACCTATTGGAGCAAGCACAATATAGTGCACTTAAAAATCTCAAAGACATGGTTGAAGGTACCGTGTTGCCATCAGGTATTTCTGAGGAAAAAAAACAAGAACTTGAGCATCTTAGAAGTGAGGCGTTAAGTCTCTTGGAAATTGTGGTTGGTCTTGGAGAACAGTTTTATGTCAAGGTTGCCTCTTCTTTTTCGTTGCTTTTAACGCAGCTCTCGAAAGGTCCAGTTGGAAATATCTTGTGTGGTTGCAGAATCAATCCTATGGAAGTTCGTCTTTCTGATCCAGACAAAAGACTTATAGCAATAATTCAGCCTTTTCCTCTGAGGTATAAAAATACCAGTGCCATGATTACTAAGATCTTCACTATGTCTCTTGAAGCAATGATAGGGCGTGTTGGTGCAGGAGGACGGGGGAAAAATAGCCGTACACACTTAGTTGTGGATGAGGCAGGTGCTGCTATCTATCCGGGTATTCAAGCTCTTTTCAGTCAAGCAAGAGGGCTTGGGTTGACGCTATGGATGTATACGCAAAGTTTCGCAGACTGGGAATTGGTACTTGATAAAGTTGGTGCACGTATTGTTATGGAAAATATGAACACACAATGCCGTGGGAGAATGAATGACCAGGAATCTGCAATGTTGGTTTCAAGAGAGGTTGGAACAATTAAAGAAGTTTTCTCAAGAACAATGACGGGAGATACCGGAGGAACTGTTGAAAACAGATATATGATTGACAGTGAAGAGGTTGAGATTGTTTCACCTTCAGAAGTAATGAGACTTGAGACTGGAAGTATTTTGTATAAAATGGGTAAGTCAACTTATTTGGTGGATGTCCCGTTCTATAGTGGACCTAAAGGTGTGATCAATATGCCAGAGATGGCAGATGAGGCGCTTATTGGTGAGTTGATAAGGATTGAAAGCAACTTTGATGCACTGAAGGTGCCTGAAGTAGCAGAGTTCAGACTTGGAAGTTAATTAATGACAAAAACACCTCAGGCTCAATTTAACAGCCTTAAGAACATACGCACTGCATATGAAGAAATTGCAGAGTTGTATGATATGAGGAAAATAGAGATAGAGAGGATTTTTCATGAAACACTTGCAGAATTTTATAAGACAGAGAATTTTTACTTTAGTGGGGATGGTATTCAGATAAATGGATACTATAAAACCGTGCCAAAGTGGGAATTTAAAAAGCTGTATGGGCTTTTCATTGAAAACATAAAAAAAGAGCGCAATAGTACCATTCTTAGATACATTAAGGATCTAGTTGATGCAAATGACGGCGTGCTCTATTGTGAGATGGGTTCATATGTTTCTCAAAACCAAGTCTATATTCTTAAGCCTCTTCTGTCAAAAGAGAAGCGTTTGAAGTATATGATCTTGACCGTAAAGTTAAAAACAGACAGAGATGGAAATCATGTAGTTTTTCCTAAGGGTTTAAAGCGTATTCCTGTATATATTGAGAGTGTAAAACGCAATAAGAATGCAAAAAGTGACCTTCATGCAGTAATAGCGAGAGGAACACTCATGAATAAAGTGTTGGCTCAAAAGCACCTTGATATACTCAATAGAAGATTTATGAAAAATTACAATGTCGATCTTGGGCTAGAGGTGGTACAGAGTTATTTAAAGGGGTTGAAGTTAGAGTACAAGTCTTCTTATACTCTTCCTCTTGATGCTATTAAGATTATCGGAAACTATTTTAGGAGTTTTAATGTCCAGTCGTATATTAAGCAAGATAGTTAGTCTTTCAATTCTTATCATGCCTTTGGTACTACCTGCAAAGATAGTGGATCTTGGTACCTATGCAAATACATATCCTATCAAGGAGAAGAGTTTTAAGGTTTCGATAGAAGAGGGGATTAGAGACCTCAACACTACAGAGATCAAAGAGACATTTATCGCAGAATTTAATACCCTTTTAGAGGCAAAGAGTACACTACGCTTAAGTGAAGAAGAGAAGCATTATGTGAGAGATAATACTTACATAGTGCCGTTTGACATGATTGGTCCAGACGGATCCATTACTTATAGAAGAGGAGAGGTTATTAGACCAGTAATGCCAAAGGGTCAAGAGATAAAACTCTGCTTTATTGATGCGTCCAATAAGGATATAATACCTCTGATCATGAAGAAGTTTGGAAAGTGTATCTATTTTGTAGCCAATAATAGAATAGATGAAGTGTTTCCAATTATTAAAAACTATAGTGCAGATGGCCGTATCTATCCAATAAGCGAGAGGTACACCAAACGCTTTAATATTACAGAACTACCGACAAGTGTGCTACTTTATGAAGATAAGATAGAATACAAAACACTTAACTATAAAAAGCTTCTACGAGAGCTAGGGAGGGAAAAATTATAATAAAAAAAATACAATTATTGCTAGTGATGCCACTATTGACAGTATCAGTTTTAAACAGCACTACTGCTGTTCCGACAGACAACCTTCATGCACCAAGTATGGACACTTCAGAGTTAGTGCAGACACAAGCCAGAGAGAAGCTTCCATCTGTGCTTGAGGATTTGTCTAGAGTGATTGACGGACAGTATATTTGGAGAAATTTCAAGGTGGAACCGAAGATCAAGTGGTGTAAGCCAAAAGATGCCTTGACTAAGCTCCCTGGAATCGTTGCACATATTATCGAACCCAATATACTTTCAGAGGTGACCAGAGAGTATTTAAGATTCGAGTTTCTTCAATTGAATCTTGGCGGCAGTTACAATTTTGCAAAAATGGGAAAAGTGAATGAGGGCCAAGGTGCTGCATATCACCATATGTTCAGTTTTCCTATTCTGGGGAAAATACTCAAGAAAGCTACAAACGGATTTATCTGTTTTGAGCAGGGGTCTTTGTCTGTGTTAAGTCTGAGTGAGTTTGATCCTTCATCATGGAACAGTATTTTAAGGCTTCAGGTTATCCCTACACTTAAAATGTTCCTTAATCCAGAGTCCGCATTTTATGGTGTGGCAAGTTGTATATCTGGGACAACACTTAATGCCATGTCACCTGATTCAAGAGTGGGTGAAACCGGAGATTCCTTGAGAATGGCGATCGATATGATCCAGTATAATGTAGGGTGTAACGGCATGAAGCCAGTAGGTGCACACATGAATACAAACAACCCTCTCTCATCCTCTCTTAATATTGCCATGGCACAGATTGACATGATAAGTATGGATACATATATGCTGCCTCAAACAGTGGTGAGTGTTCTTAATGGCTACAATGAAGATCTTTACTGCAAACCTAATATTGGACTACTGCCGATGATCAACTCACAATACCAGGCACAGCTTTTGAGACCAAGACTGGGTAAACCGTTCATTACAAGTTCAACTCCTGCAGAATGGGCTTCATTCAAAAATGATGGCACAACACAGGGTAACAGCGTGTTCTTTATTTGGCAAAGAAGAGACTTTGCAATGGGTGTTTACGCCTGCGGTCAAAGCAAAGATTAACAAAAAAAGGATTAGTGATGATAAAACTATTATTTACGTTGACACTGCTTGCCACTTCGTTAACTGCAGGAAACAAATTTAACAATAGTCTCATAGAGGAGTATCTTGTTAAGGGCAAAAAAGAGATAGGAGAGAAGCGTTACAACAATGAATATAATCTTATAAAAAACGATGCCCATTTCTCTAAGGCCAAAAGTATAGAGAAAGGCGAAAAACACTCCAAGACTACAGGAGGGAAATCTTTCAGTATGCCTGACTATGAGAAGGTCATAGCGGAGCTGTATAACTCAGGGAAGTCAAGCGGTTCTACATTGCCGTATTATGTAGCTCTTGAAATAGGCCAACACTTATGGATAATGCGTAACGACTCAATGAACCAGAAATACTTGAAAGAGATCAGTCAGATACTTTACAAACATAAATATTGTAGAGGATATCTTCAGTATGGTCAATTTCTTTGGGATGATGATAAGCGTGAGCAATCACTTGAAGTGTTAAAGACAGGCATGAGTAACTGTAAAGACCCATATATGCAAACAACGATAAGGAGGGCATATTATAGGTACAGGTATTTACACAAGAGTAAAAAGTAATAGTAGTAGCGCTTGTTTGGGCATATGTAAGAGACGACAAACAAAGTGAACAATAAGAATATAAAAAACAATAAAGAAAGGATATTTATGAAAAGAACTTTATCAACACTAACATTATCACTATTGGCATCAGGCACACTGCTTGCTCAAACAGCCAATACAGATCAACTTGCCAAGGCGAGTAATACAGAACTCTTAAAAGAACTAAAAACACTTAAGCCGTTGAACAGCAAAGTATTTAAGTTAAACAGCGTAAAGGATATTGGCTCTATGTATATGGTTAATGCCAATATGTATTTTCAAAATAATACACGCCAAATTGATGTTTTCATTACCAAGGATAAAAAGATAGTTTTGTTTGGTAATGCATTCAACACAGAGACTTCTCAGAAATACACTACTCAGAAGAGTGCCATTAAATCAAAAGCACAAGAAAAACATGATACAGCACCACTAGAAGAGCTCGCCATATACAAGGTTGGTAATGGAAAACAGAAATATTTTGTATTTACTGACCCTGACTGTGGGTTCTGTAGGCGTTTTGAGGATAGGTATAATGAGATAAAGGAAGATGTGACTCTGTATGTGCTTCCTTATCCATTAACAAGAATGCATCCTTTTGCTAAAGACAAGTTGCTAGTGTTTGCAGAGATGAGTCAAGCACAAAAGGATGAGGTGATGGGAAAAGGGGGTCTTGCTTCAGTAAAGATACCAGATGGTTACAAAGCTAAAGAGGATACTGTTAAAAAACTTGATAAGACCATGAGGATTGCCAAAGACATGGGCTTGACTGGTACGCCATATCTTGTTAATAAAGATGGTATCAAGTCATCACCGACTGAAATTATTAAAAGAGGGAAAAAATAGTGAGGAAATTGATCGAGGTGTACTAAGCCCCGATCACTTAAAGGAGGCACTCGAGAGGACTAATGCTCTTATGCCTAAAAGTATTATAATACAATAAATGTAAAAAAACAAGCATATTTTGTAAATTCTTTACATTTTCTGCAAAAAAAGGGTAAAAATGTTTGATTTGCCAAAACTTATTGCTTTTTTATTAGGAAGAAAAGACAACCGAACAATCGAGAAACTCTCTTCACAATATCCGGTATTAACCAAATTCCTTGCACAGTTTCATCCTGAGACTCTTGAGTCCTTTGTGTCAACAGGCACCATGGGTAAACTTGATTATTTTTTAAAGATGAATACAGAGGAGCTACTGCTTGCAAAAGAGAAACTTACACTTCTAAATGGACGCGGTATGGATGAACTGGGCGAGATGATCAAGATGCATGGCAACAGAAGCTCTAGAGTTGATGACCATATTCTTTTTAATGCCTATGCTAAACTGAACTCCTTCTATGCTAAAAAGGTTGATGGTGATGGACTAAAGCGGATATTGGAGCACAGCCTTGCAAAGATTAACAAGTCTTCTCTTTTGCAGGGAGAGTATAAAAAGGCAGTCCTTGAAAGCATAAGGGCATATAAGACATCTTTAAAAAGGCTAGAGGCAGGAAAACACAAAGACCTTATTATTGAGTATATAGAGTATAATCTGTCAGAGCTAGAGTGCGAGTTAATAATTAATGATGCAGAAAAGGAGTAGGTACTTATGGGAAATATAGTGATAACTTTTTTTGCATTGACTATGTTGCTTTCTGCAGGAAAAGAGATCAGGATCGATCTGACAAAACAGATGGCTTATGCACTGCAAGACGGAAATGTTGTTTTTGAAGGGCATATCTCCTCTGGAATGCCCGGTAGAGAGACACCTACAGGAAGATATAGTATTACTGAAAAAAAAGTAAAGCATCGTTCTAATCTTTGGCCAAAACCAAACGGCGGAGCACGTATGCCTTACATGATGAGATTAGGGAATACTGCAATGGCTTTGCATCTTGGGGAGATACCAGGAAGGCCTGCATCCCATGGTTGTGTGCGCTTGGAGCAAAATTTTGCCAAAAAGCTGTTTAAATGGACACCGGTGGGCACACCTGTAATAATTACTGGCAATGCTGCATTATATGATACAGCAAATGGTTACAAGAGCTACTTTACCAACAGAGAACAGATCATTAGAGAGAGGGAAAGTGAGAAGGAGTGGGGGCAACGGGGTACCCCCATAAGACATTCAGATGAGCTGTATATTAAACAGGGTTTATTAGGAAATGCGTTAACGTTTTAATCACTTTATAAGCAGAAATCCCAATGGTCTTTCTCGCAGAGAGTGCAAGTACAAGAGCGATTGGGTAGTTCACAGGTCCAAAAATATAATACCCCAAGAATTAAGACAAAAAATAGATGTTAAATATATGATACTTTTAATGGCTATAGCGTATGCCTTTAGTTTCGCCATACGCATGATCTGGGTCTATCAATTTCAGGATAATCCAAACTTTTACTGGAATGGTCAATTGATGATCAATACCAATGATGGTTACACCTGGGCAGCAGGAGCACAGCACATACTCTATGGTATGCAT
>DQSX01000120.1 GCA_015663065.1 Sulfurovum sp. | reverse complement strand
TGGTTGGTGACAGCGGGGCAGGGAAGAGCAGTTTTATCAATCTGCTTGTACGCTTTTATGACCCTGACCAGGGAGCCATAGAGATCAATGGTTTGAATCTGAAATCGTATACCCTGAAATCTTTGCATCATAAAATAGCGTTTGTTACACAGCGTATTTTTATTTTTCAAGATACCGTAGAAGCCAATGTAGCGTATGGTATGCCCATTGATAAAGACAAAGTTATAGAAGCACTGAAACAGGCACAGGCATGGGAGTTTGTAGAGAAACTTGATCAAGGGATCTTGACTGAACTGGATGAGTCCGGAACCAATTTGAGCGGAGGACAGCGTCAGCGTATTGCCCTTGCACGTGCTTTATATAAAGATCCGGAGATCCTCATTTTGGATGAAGCGACATCCGCACTGGACAACAAGAGTGAAAAAGCAATACAGATCGCACTGGACTCTGTAAAAGAGAAGATGATCACTTTTGTCGTTGCACACAGATTAAGCACCATAGAAAAGGCAGATACCATTTTACTTTTGGAAAATGGTGAGATCATTGATCGTGGAACTTACAGTGAACTGCTTGAAAACTCCGGGTCGTTTCAAAAATTGGCAAACAAAACAAAAGAGAAATAATGGCAGATGTCTTACATGTTCACTTACGTAAAAAACTTAGTAATCTGATAAATAGTTCCCTATCCAAATTTTTTCCTGTGAACAAAGATCTCAGTTCCATCGACAAAGATAGCATTAAACGAATACTGGTCGTTCGCATTAACTATCGTATCGGTAATATTCTTTTTACTACACCTCTATTGAATGCACTTGAAAAAACATTCCCTGATGCCAAGATCGATATGATGCTCGGTGCACCTTTCATAGCTTCTCTTATAGAAGGAATGCCTCAGGTCAACAAGGTGTACACTTTCCCAAGAGAGCTTTTAAAGCAGCCTCTAAAAGTACTGAAGTTGAAGAAAGAATTAAAGGATAACAGATATGATCTCTTGATCACGCCAAGCCTTATGTCTTCCAGTGACACGCTTTTTACATTTTTGGTTTCAGCAAAATACAAAGTGGGGTTTTATGCACCGGATGTATTCTCACCATTGACCCATGCAGTACCTTTCCCTAAAAATATTGAACATGAAGCACTGAAGCCACTTGCTCTCATGTCTCTGTTTGGCGAGATGGATGAAGAGGATTTTAAATCAACGCTTGATATACGACTAGGTAATGAAGAAAAAGAGAGTGGACGCGATAATATACCTGTACACAGTATTGGCATATTCCGTGATGCAAGAAATGAAAAAAAAATAGATGATGCATGGTGGTCTGAACTTATCAAGGCGTTACATAAAGTTGATACATCTTTACACTTTGTTGATATTCTTGATCCGAATAATACCACAGCATTAGCAAAAGATATGTTAACGATCTCAGAAAAAAATTTAAGAATATTGGCTTCTAAAATATCCAATCTAGATCTATTCATATGTGGAGATACCGGTCCAATGCATTTAGCATCTGCTTCAGGTACGGCAACCATAGCACTTTTTAAAACAACATCACCTACGCTTTACGGAACTTTAGGAAAAAAAGATCTATCACTTGTCATGCGAGGCAAAAGCGTTGATGCTATAGCTTCTGAAATCATGATGCATTTAAAAAGTATTTAACTTAACTCATTGTCAATAATCTGACAAATTGTATGACCAAAAAGTATGTGCATCTCTTGAATTCTTGGGGTGTCGTCTGATGGTACAACTAAGTTAACATCACAAACATCATTCATCTTACCGCCATCTCTTCCGGAAAGACCAATAGTCGCACAACCTAACTCTTTTGCTAAAGTAAGTGCAGATATGATGTTTTTAGAGTTACCAGATGTAGAAATACCGATGATCAAATCACCTTTATTTGCCAAAGCTTCTACCTGTCTGTCAAAAACCCTGTCGTATCCATAGTCATTACCTATAGCTGTGAGTGCTGAAGTATCTGTTGTAAGGGCAATGCCGGGCAAGCCCCTTCTTTCGCTCTTATACCGACCCGTAAGCTCCGCTGCTATATGTTGTGCATCTGCGGCTGAACCGCCATTCCCGCAGAGAAGTACTTTATTGCCTCTTTTGAGTGTATCCACAGCAATTTGTGAAGCCTTTTCAAGGTTACTTTCCATAGAACCTATCACAGCTTGAATGGTTTCCAAATGTGAAGTAAATTCATTGGCAATGGTTGTTTTCATGGATATCCTTTATCTTCTTTATAGTCTTTGTTGTGCTTTTTCCCTCAACAAAGTTAACCAATCTCAATTCATCGGCTATATCTTGACCAACAACATTTTTACCTTCATAGTCGCCGCCTTTTACCAATACATGGGGCTGTACGGTTTTGATGAGTTCATACGGTGTGTCGTCATAGAACTTCACCACATAATCAACAGCTTCCAGTGAAGCAAGTATGTAAGCCCGGTCATCTTCAGAATTCACAGGTCTTGTCGGACCTTTGAGCCTGGAGACAGATGCGTCAGAGTTCAACCCGAGTATCAGTGCATCACCATAACTTTTAGCTTCTTCAAGATATTTCACATGACCCACATGCAAAATGTCAAAACATCCGTTGGTAAAAATGAGTTTTCTTCCTTGTGCGCGTAAACGTTTGGCGATACGTTCTATCTGTGTAAAGTCTTTGATCTTACTTTCAGCCTGCCCCTTATTCAGGGAGTGCTCATACTCTTCTATCTCATTGAGTGTGGCTGTGGCTGAACCTACTTTTGCTACCACCACAGCGGCTGCTTTATTTGCAAATTCACAAGCCTGTGTAATGTCCAGTCCGGAAGATAAAGCAACACCCAGTGAAGCAAGTACAGTATCTCCCGCACCGGTCACATCATAGACTTCTCTGGCAACGGTAGGGATGACCTGCATCTCTTCTTCAAAGATGGCTATACCGTCTTCGCTCAGAGTAATGATCCCATACTGAAGGTCAAGTTCATTTTTCAGTTTAAAGCCTGCAGCTTTGAGTGCATCATGGTCATTGATCTCGATACTTGCAGCCAGAGAAGCCTCTTTCTTATTGGGAGTGAGAAGGGTGGCACCTTTGTATTTACTGTAGTCAAGACCTTTGGGGTCAACCAGCACAGGTTTGTTGTGGGCAAGTGCAAGTGCGATGATGTCTTTTGTAAAGTTTGTGGTTAATACGCCTTTCCCGTAATCTGACAAAAGAATGGCATCATAAGAGAATATATTTTCAGAGAGTTTTGTCAAAAGTTCAACCTGTGAGCTTAAAGAGATATCTTCTTTTGTCTCATCATCAAAGCGGATGATCTGCTGATTGGAAGCAATAACGCGGCTTTTTTTGGTTGTAGTGCGGTCTTTCTGCTGGATGATCGTATGGAAGTCAGTACCTATCTCTTCTAAAAGTTTTTGGGTTTCATCTGCATTTTTATCATCCCCCAGAACGGTATAGACAGAGACTTCACACTCCAGTGCTTTCAGGTTGTTTATCACATTCCCCGCACCGCCAAGTACAGAGTTCTCTTCAGAGATCTCAACCACCTGTACAGGAGCTTCAGGAGAGATGCGGTCACATTTTCCCCAAATATAATGGTCTATCATCAGATCACCGATCACAGCTATTTTGGATCTTTTAGCTCTTATTTTATCCATGCAGCACTTCTTCTGCATACATCTTTTTGATATCTTCTATATAATCTTTAATCCCTGCTTCAAGTTCCCACTCCGGCGTATACCCGAGGTTCTCCTGTGAAGTAGCAATGTCAGCCTGTGTATGCATCTGGTATCCTGTAAAAGGATTGGGAAAATACTCTGTACCCAGGTCCGTACCGAGTTCTTTTTGCAGAATGTCTGCTATGTCCTGAAAAGATCTTGGTTTTGAAGTCCCTACATTGTACACACCGCTCTTTTTGGGAGCACAGGCTTTTATGTTGGCTTGGATGACATCTTTGATGTACACAAAGTCACGCACTATCTTGTCAGACCCTTCAAAGAGTCTGGGTGCTTTCCCTGCCAGGATCTGATGTCCGAACTGAATGACGGTTGAAGATGTTTTATCTTTAAAAAACTCTCTGGCACCATAGACATTAAAGTATTTAAGCCCGACAATGGTCATGTCCGGATTTTCTCTCATAGTTCTGTAGGCTATCTGGTCCATGGCATATTTGGAAAAACCGTAAGGATTTTCAGGTCCCTCTTTCCCGACGGTCTGAGGTGAGGGTTGTGAACCGTAGGTGGCAGCTGAAGAGGCATAGATCAAAGCAGCATGCATCTCTTTTGCCATATCTAGGATTGCATAAAAAGAGTTTACATTCGTCTGCATAATGATCTCCTGATCATACACACGGGTATCGGAGATAGCTGCTTCATGGAAGATGTAGTCAAATTTATATTTTTTCAGATCTTCAAGGTCTTGAGGATTGTTCAAATTACCACAGATGATATCACCATGAAAACCGATGAGGTTTTTGTAGTGTCCAAAGCTTTTTAGGTTGCCATTGGAGAACTTTTCTTCAGATCTGAAGCAATCAAAGACAACTATCTTGGATTCCGGAAAGTTATCTTGAAAATAAAATGCCAAATTAGAGCCTATAAATCCTGCTCCGCCTGTAATGAGAATGGTTTTGTTGTTAAAGTCTATGTCGTTGTATTTCATAAAGGTATTATATCTTGATTTTTTTCTAAATAAGATTTACATCTAACAATAGAGCCAAAACTGTAGGTGACATTTTCTATGTTGTCATTCCCAATATAGATAGAATTACCTATGCCTGCATTTAAAGAAAGATCAACATCACTCTGTTTGTCCCCGATCATCCATGAGTGTTTCAAATCGATATTGTAATCTTTTAAAGCCTCTTCTATCATGCCTGTTTCTGGTTTGCGGCAATGGCATTTTTCTTCAGGTGCATGAGGACAGTGGTAGACTGCTTCTATAGTTATTCTTTTATTATTAAATTTCTCTATCATCCATTTTGTCAGGGTAGAATAATCTTCTTCAGAGTAATACCCGCGTCCGATCCCGGACTGATTGGTCACAACAAATATCAGATACCCCGCATCAGAAAACAGTTTTACCAGATCAAAGATTCCCTCAGTAAATTCAAAATCTTCTATT
>DQSX01000170.1 GCA_015663065.1 Sulfurovum sp. | reverse complement strand
GTTCTTACAAATTCTCCACGTTTAAATGCAGCATGGATGTTTTCAACACCATTTGCATAAATGTTTGCGATTAGATAACCATCTCTTTTAAGCTGTTTTGCATTACGCTTACCGATACTCTCTCTAACGATACCTTCTAACATATTTTGTCCTTAAATTTAAATATTATCACTCTATTTATGATAATTGAACGCGGATTATACCTAAATAGTTTTAAACTATTCCTCTTCCTCTTCTTTAAATGCAAAGACATCTGCATCTCTCTGGTCTAAGTTCTCTTTCACAAGGGCACCTTTACCGACACCTTCCATTTTCAGCTTCATGTCTGACGGGTTGGTTGCATATTCAAGTGTGACCTCTTCAGTGATACGTCCTTCACGCAGAAGATCAAGAAGTGCCTGGTCAAAGGTTTGTGTTCCGTAGATCTCTTTTCCTTCAAAAATGGCATCCGGTATCTCATAGTCACGGTTTTCCATAATGAGCTGTTCGATCCTTGCTGTTTTTTTCAAGATCTCAATAGCTGCAGTTCGTCCGCCCTGCTTGTTGGGTACAAGTCTTTGGGAGACCACCCCTTCAAGTACCGATGCCAAAGAGGCACGGATACGGTTCTGCTCCTCTTTTGAGAACATACCGATGATCCTGTCTATGGTCTCTTTCGCATCCAGTGTGTGCAGTGTTGAGAACACCAGGTGACCGGTATTGGCTGCATGCAGTGCAATATCGATGGTTTCAAGGTCCCTCATTTCCCCTACAAGTATGATATCGGGATCTTCTCTCAGTGCTGCTCTCAGTGCATCTGAGAATGAGTGGGTGTCCTGCCCAATGGCACGCTGGTTGATGAGACAGCCACGGTCTTTATGGATGAACTCTATCGGGTCTTCAACGGTAATAATGTGTTTTTTTGTCTCTCTGTTGATCTTGTCCAAAATGGCTGCGAGTGTGGTTGATTTACCTGAACCTGTCACACCGGTGACCAATACCAGTCCTCTGTGTATATCGGTAAAACTTTTGATCACCTCAGGAAGTTGAAGATCATCCAAAGAGAGTATCTCCACGGGAATAATACGGAAAACTGCAGAGAGACCATCCATCTGGTAAAAGAAATTTACCCTGAAACGGTGTTCTTCACCCAGCATGTATGAAAAGTCCAGGTTTTTGTCTGCTTTGAGTCTGACGTACTGTTCTTTCGTCATGATCGCTCGGGCTATGCCATCTACATCTTCTGCACTTAAGGTATCTTTACCAAGCAGTCGCAACACACCGTGTATACGGACTCTGGTGATCGCACCGGATTTCAGATGCAGGTCAGAACCTTCATTGCTGATCATTGACCGTAAAAAGAGTTTGAGTTTTTCTTCCATGAACTTCCTTTGCTTTTTTAAATTTTCCCCGAATTCCCTACACTCTGTACATATCTCTGCTTATTTCAAGCTCTCCAGCATCTCTTCAAAAGCATCTTCAAATGCTTTGAGTCCATCTTTTAAAAGTTTTGCATATACTTCATCCATGTCAAACCCACAATCTGAAAGTTTTGTGAAATAACCGGAGATATCACTCTCTTCCAAAGGCAGTTTCTCAATAGTCTCTTTTTTGGCAATATATGCTTCTATAGTTGCCAAGGGTGCTGTATTGACAGAGTGTGCTGCAAATAACTCTCTTATATAATAATCTGCAGGTAAGTTGTCACCTTTTACACCCGTACTTGCAAAAAGTGTTTTAATATTTGCTGTATGATTCTTTTCTATCATATTGTAGATTTTGGCAGCATTGTAAATACCTGTTTTTGCCACATCTATGCCTTCACAGGCAAGATCAGCATCAAGATGTCTGTCAAACCTGCTTACAAAGACAGAGATGACCGCCTGAACTCTACGTCCGCCGTCTGCTTCAAAAGCATCGATCCCGGCTTTCATTGCTTTAAGACAACGTTTTGCCTGATCAGGAGAGAAGACCAGTGTTGCATTGACAGAGATCCCTGTCGAAAGCAGTGCCTGCATTGCATCATAACCCGCAGAGGTTGCAGGCACTTTTACCATGACATTAGGCTCGCCGATGGCTGTAAAAAGTCTTTTTCCTTCTTCTACGGTACCTTCTGTATCGTTGGAGAGAAAAGGATCCACTTCTATAGAAATGTATCCGTCATTGCCTTCATCATAAAGTGGTCTCAATGCCTGTGCCGCGGTACGGATATCTTCAATGGCAAGTGCCTCATACTTCTCTTTGGGACTTTTTCCTGTGAGTCGGGAAAGCTGTTCTTTATAAGCAGGAGAAGTGGTAATGGCTGAAGCAAAAATAGACGGATTGCTGGTCGCACCGTTAATAATACCTTTTTCAATCAATCCTGAAAACTCATTTTCAAGATAATCTCTCTCTACAAAATCCAACCATAAAGAGAAGTTTATGTCTCTATTTACCATCTTTCTTTCCTTTTACAATTTCAGTATCGGCTTCCTGGTATATCCAGGTGAAATGTTGCCAGTCCCCTATATCGCCAGGTTCCGCAACGGCTTTGGACAGTGCATCCAAATAGATATTCCGGGGAACAACCTGGGCACCGAGCCTGACCATATGATCTGTTTTCATCTGGCAGTCTATAAAATCATAACCTCTCCTACCTAAGACATCACTTAGTGCTTTAAAGGCTACTTTGGAAGCATCCGGGACCAAAGAGAACATTGACTCACCAAAAAAGACTTTTCCTATGGCCAAGCCGTACAGTCCGCCCACCAGTTTTCCTTCAAAATGTACTTCTACAGAGTGTGCAATTCCCTCTTCATGCAAATGGGTATACGCCCTTTGCATATCTGGTACGATCCATGAACTCTCTTGACCTTCTCTGACTATGGTGGCACAGGAAGCGATGACCTCTTTAAAGCGTGTATCAAAAGTGACGGAAAATTTACCTGAACGCAGTACCCGCCTAAATGATTTGTTTACTCTGAACTTATCAGGATAAAGCAGAAGTCGGGGATCGGGTGACCACCACAGAATAGGATCGCCTTCATTGTACCAGGGGAAGATCCCGTTTCTGTACGCAGCCAAAAGACGGGGAGAGGAGAGGTCACCGCCATACGCCAGCAAGCCTTCATCTGATGCAGTACGCGGGTCGGGAAATCGGTAAGAGTATCCCCTTAACTCGGAAATATAATACTCTTCTTCGTCAAACATTGAAGACATTACTTATGCACCAAAGTCAAATGTCAGCTTCTCTTTTTTATACTCTACTTTGACCGTACCGCCTTTTTTCAGCTTTCCAAACAGGATCTCATCGGTCAAAGCCTCTTTGATCTTCTCGTCGATCACTCTGGCAATGTGTCTTGCACCGTAACGCTCATCATAGCCTTCATTCGCTAAATACTCTTTGGCTTTTTTGCTTAGTTTCACTTTTATTTTCTTCTCTGCCAGCAAGTCATTGAGTTTACCCAGTTCCACATCTACAATAGTAATCAAAGTGTCCAGAGAGAGTGTATTGAACTCAACAATGGCAGAGAGACGGTTTCTAAACTCCGGTGCGAAGAATGCATTGAGTGCCTTGTCCGTTTTCATAGAATTGTCTTTATTGAATCCCATGACATTGGCCTCTTTGGTACCAATGTTGGAAGTCATCACAAGTACCACATTTTTAAAATCAGATATCACACCGTTATTGTCTGTCAGTTTTGCACCGTCCATGACCTGAAGCAGGATATTCATAATATCCGGGTGGGCCTTTTCTATCTCATCGAGCAGCAGTACGGTATGCGGATGTTTTTTGATCATTTCAGTGAGCAATCCACCCTGCTCATACCCCACATAACCCGGAGGTGCACCCACAAGACGGGAAACTGTGTGGGCTTCCATATATTCAGACATATCCAAACGTTCAAAATGCACATGCATGGTTTTTGCCAACTGTGTGGCCAATGCTGTTTTACCCACCCCAGTCGGACCGACAAAAAGAAAAGAGCCAATAGGTCTGTTCTCTGCATTCAATCCGGCATAAGAGCGTTTAATGGCTCTACTTAATGCAGAAATGGCTTCATCCTGACCGATAATATGCGCTTTAAGATCTTTTTCTAAGCTTTGCAGTTTTTGTGTATCGTCCGTACCTATGACCGTAGAAGGGAGTTTCATCATTTTGGCCACACTCACTTCAATATCTTTAGGTTTTACCGTAACATCATTTGTACCTTTTAGCATAAAATGCGCCCCGACTTCATCAATGATATCCATTGCCTTGTCCGGTAAAAATCTGTCATGCAAATATTTTACAGAGAGGTCAATAGCCGACTGCAGTGCCTTGTCCGTAAAATTGATCTTATGATAAGATTCATATTTATGTTGTACCCCTTTTAATATGATGAAGGTCTCTTCCACACTTGGCTCTTCCACATCGACCTTTGCAAAACGTCTGCTCAGGGCTTTGTCTTTGTCAAAAAAGTTTCTGTACTCCGCATAGGTCGTTGCACCGATACACTTCAGATCACCGCGTGCCAGTGCCGGTTTCAAAAGGTTGGAAGCATCCATAGACCCGCCACTCGTAGCCCCTGCGCCTACCATCGTATGAATCTCATCAATAAAGAGGATCGCATCATCCATGTGACTTAATTCCGAAATGATCCCTTTGAGACGTTTCTCAAAATCGCCCCTGTATTTGGTCCCGGCGACCAAAGCACCCATGTCCAAAGCAAAGACTTTGGAATCTTTGATGATCTCCGGTACTTCACCTTCAGAAATTTTCAGAGCCAAACCTTCTGCGATGGCTGTTTTTCCTACACCCGGCTCTCCCACAAGCAGAGGATTATTCTTCTTGCGTCTACAAAGCGTTTGCATCACACGTTCTATCTCATCGACACGCCCGACCACCGGATCGATCTTTCCTGTCTGCGCCAATGCCACAAGCTCTATGGTGAACTGCTCAAGGTAAGTCTCTTCCTTCTTTTTCTCTTTTGTCTCTGTCTGTGCTCCGGCACTGCGATGAGAGATCACTTCCAGTATATCTACACGGGCAATACCCTCTTTCTTCATCAGATAGACCGCGTAAGAGTGCTCCTGCATAAAGATCGCAGCGATCATATCTCCAATGCTCGCTTCGGTACGTCCTGACGAGTGTATATGTGTCATCATATCATTGATGGCGCGTGAAAGTGCTACGGTTTCAAAAGGTTCCACTGCCTCTTTCAGAGAAGGGATCGTTTTACTCATATGTTCAACAATACCCTCTTCAAGTATTTCAAGATTTGCATCCAACGTGGTGAATATTTCGATACCCGCTTCAGATCTCACCACCGATAAAAAGACATGTTCCACGGTCAAATATTCATG
>DQSX01000178.1 GCA_015663065.1 Sulfurovum sp. | reverse complement strand
GTAGGCATCAGCAAGACCACCTATAGGTAATCCGAAGCTCTCGCTATTTGAAACCTCTTTATCGGTAACATTCATAACAAGCTTCTTGGTGTCAAGGAAAGTTCCGTCAAGCTTGGCACAATCAAACCCCTTGGCCTCCATCTTGTTTTTAGATGCTGTGTTTAATATAAAACCATAAGATACATCTGTGTTAGATACAATATTCATAGACTTAGAGTCAAGTCTTGCAACCTCTGGTGGAAACCCTGTCTTGTATGACATTGCATATGGCACAAACAAAAGATTATTATCATGAACAGTCAATGAAATACGCTGATTATGGACATATACATCTATAAAGTCACAAAATATCTCAACAGGCTCAGTGATTGACCATCTTGCACCAAAATTAACAGTGATCTCTATCTCAAACTCTGCCGTAAAATCATTTATAACAGCATACTCTTCATACTTACCACCAAACACAACTTTGGACGTAACCGTAACATCATCATGCTCACTTGCTTCAATGGAGTATTTAACTTCATCTACAGATATGACGCCGTGCTTAATTTCAGGGAAGAACATCTTAACATTGTGACTAAAGACATGATCTCCTCTCTGGAATAGTGCACAGAAGTTCTGCGAATAGCCTGGGTTGCTCTCTGTTTGAAAAGTAGGATAACCATGATACCCACTAAACCCCATGTATGGATGTAGCATTTTAGCATCTGGAACCATATTCACAAATCCATGCCTATTCCGCATAAAAGATCGATATTTATAGTTGAACTGTCTCATTTTTTAATCCTTATGCTTGTGTATAGCCAATTTCTGCTTCACTTAATAAAGTTAACTCGTCACCAACAAGTGCAGCAATTCTCTGCATGCGGGTCTTCACTGCACTAAGAGCCATTCCTACAGCGTTATACTCATTTACAAACGTCAGCATGCCATCAAGCTTTTGAGCAGTATTTAGTGCCAAAGAGTCAACTGATGTGGTGATACGAGCAATCATCGCTTCCATTTCTGTAAAGTCTTGTGCAGTAAGTGAAATAACTGAGGACATTATTTCTTCTAGTTTGGCATCTCTAGCAGATACTCTTTCTAACTCGTCAACAAGTTCAGAGAACTTAGATACAAATGTTACTGCTGTAGAATACACTACATCAAACTCTTCTGCATAAAATGCATAGTTCTCAATTTGCTTTTCCATTTCAGCAATAAGGTTCTCAGCATTGTCGATAAGAAGAGTCTGGTTTTCATTTACAGTTTCCATATTGTCGATCAATGCCTTGTTGTTGGCAACCTTTTGAAGCAGCACATTTATCTCACTCTTTTGTGCTCTCATGGAGTCTATTAGTCCTAGGGACTCTCTTAGGGATGACTCCATACGGTTAACTTTACCTGTAATATCAATATCGTTAAGATGTTGAAGCAATGACTTGTACGAGTCTGATACCGATGTCTGGAACAATACCATATCTGCAACATTAAGTGCCACACCAGAAGCTCCGTTACCCATACTGGATACAAGCTTGGATGACTCGACCTCAACCGCACCAAGCAGACCGTCTACACGATTTGACACATCTTGAAATCTATCTTTGATACGGACAACATTTTCAATCAGGTCGGTGATTGAGTCATTTTCAATCAATGCCTCTATAACGGCGTAGTTATCGATAAAACGCTTGATCTGCTCTCCATCTACATGGTTAACTTGTCTGCCTGATAATATGTCTATTAGAGCTTCTACTTTGCCTTGTAGGGCTATTAATTCTTCTTCGTTATACGCCATTTCTTGTTCCTTTTAATGTTATTGTACCACCGTCCTCCTGTGAGGCTACGGTAGTCGCTTTTGTTTTGTTCGCTTTTAAAGTTACTGGCTTATTCTTTTTTACACTAAGTCTTAAAGTTTGTCTTTTCATCATTACACCTTGAATATAGTTTGTCCTACCGATAGGTCAACACCTGAGCCACCTATCGATATACCTGTTGTCGTCCCACCTATTCTAATCACGGTCGGCTGCTCTTCTGTATTGATCGTCACAGTTGATGGAGCGTTATTTGTCTCCGGACAATCACTGTTCTCAGCATTTGGAAAGCTGAAGAAAATCTTTCCTGAAACCTTTACTATTGATGGTGTCAGAACCAATGGGGTAATGGCATAAATACCAAATCCTATGTGCTCACATATATTATCACCTATCTTAGTTCCCTCTTCATCATAAGACTCAGGAGCAAGAACAAGATTAGTTCTCTCTTTCCCGTCGAACATAAAAATAGTATAGGCTACATTCCCCTTTTTTAAAGACTGTATATT
>DQSX01000073.1 GCA_015663065.1 Sulfurovum sp. | reverse complement strand
ATGTGCCGGGAGTCATCCCCTTGCACATACTGTTTCATCTCTGAAAAGTCCATACCTCTACCGCGCATACCGGAAATATGTCTTCCTGCGAGTTTGGAAAGCACTGCACCATTGGGTCTGATATTGAAGTTTTTTGGCATATATCCAAACTTGAGTAGTTCACTCAAGCTAACATAAACACCTTCATTTTTAACACTTTCAGATTTTCTTTCCATCTCTTACGCAGGAAGTGCGACCAAATTGAATATCATGTCTATGATGTCATCGTTACTCACGCGTTCAGACTGTGCCTCATAGCTAGGTGTGATGCGGTGTCTAAACACATCATGCAGCACAGCTCTTACGTCTTCTGGTGTCGTATAGTCTCTACCTTGCATCCATGCATAGACACGTGCACACTGGTCTAGCCCTAAAGAAGCACGAGGACTTACTCCTACATCTATATAAGAGGCTAGTTTATCATCATACTTTTCAGGGTAACGTGTGGCAAAAACCAAGTC
Source organism: Sulfurovum sp. (assembly GCA_015663065.1). Lineage (GTDB taxonomy): Bacteria > Campylobacterota > Campylobacteria > Campylobacterales > Sulfurovaceae > Sulfurovum. Next base: position 1,097 of record DQSX01000073.1, on the reverse strand, counting down.
TACGATGTACTGTTCTACCACCTCAGAACTTTTCACTTTTGCTATCTCATCACGTGCATCAAATATCATCTCTTGAGAAATCAGCGTATTATCTGTTTCCACTACCACACCACTTCGTTCACCACGCACAAGCTTTATCACCTCTATCTCCGATACTTTATCTGGGTAGGTGATGTTTATATGCATCAAAAATCTGTCTTTTTGTGCTTCAGGCAGAGGGTAAGTACCCTCTTGTTCTACAGGGTTTTGCGTTGCCATAACTATGAACAGTTTAGGCATTTTATGTGTCTTTCCTGCTACGGTCACTTGTCTTTCTTCCATCGCTTCAAGCATGGCTGCCTGTACTTTGGCAGGAGCACGGTTTATCTCATCTGCTAAGATGATGTTACCAAAGATAGGACCTTCTTCAAAACGAAACTTATATTCACCGTTTTCTTCATACATATTTTCAGACCCTGTCACATCTGAAGGCAAAAGGTCTGGTGTGAACTGTATACGTGAAAACTTAGACTCAATGGCATCTGCCATGGCTCTTACTGCTCTAGTTTTTGCCAGTCCGGGTAGTCCTTCTACAAGTAAGTTACCATTGGCAAGTAAACCAATGATGAGTCTTTCAACAATGTTTTCCTGCCCAATAATAGAAGCATTCATTTGTTCCTGAAGTATTTCTATAGATTCAAAAGCTGTCATAGCTGTGCCTTTAGTAGAGTTGAGAGTGCCAATAATTTCAGAGTTGTCTGTTTCATAATCTTTCTTCTATCGTTTTAATTCAAAAGAATAAATAACTTTCCAATCATTCTTCATATCCACTACTGTCCAGTTATGCTCATTGGCATAGTCTAAACCTTTGTCTAGCTTACCAATATGCGATTTTCTGTCATAGGCCCATTCTCTTTTTTCATCGGTATGATGTATGTATAATTGTAACGTTTTATACTTTGCATTGGCCTCTGTGTATTCCATCATGGCAAAGTCACCATCGGAGTTTCCAAAAGCAGCAACAGGTCTTTGTCCTATGTGATAGTGTATGCCTACAGGTTTTCCCTCTTTGTCATTCACAAATCTGGCTTTAGGTACCCTAACAATTTTTTTGTCTT
>DQSX01000187.1 GCA_015663065.1 Sulfurovum sp. | reverse complement strand
GCTGGAATGGTTTAAAAAATTATTGCAGAGTGGAGATCTGAAAGATCTTGATGGGGAAGAAGAAATAACAGGAAAAGAGATTGATCAACTTGTGAAGAAACATACTTCACCAAAGAAAAATACTTCTAAGATACTCCAAAACATAAAAAATGAAATTGAATCTCAGAAAGCCAAAAGAGAAGATGTAAAAAAAGTCAAAAAAGAACATTTTGGGGAAATTACCACCGAAGTGATAGCAAAAAAAAGAAGAAAAGCACTAATAAGCTATCTTTGGAAAGGTCTAGGTGTAACTTTTGCTGTTATGGTTTTGGTTGCAATATGGACTGTGGCTACGATGGATACTCCTACGACAGCAGCCAAAAAAACAAAACCAAAAATTTTAGACGGTATAAATACAGAGAATGCAGACCTTTTTCAAAGTTTAACTGCTGCACAACTCAGTGAACTTGCCGGACAACTTAATCAGATAAAAACAGAAACCAAAGAGAAAGAGGATGCTATATATAAGGCATTGCTCGCTGAGTCAGAAAAGAATAAAAAGCTTCAAAAAAAGATTGAAGAATTGGAGACAAAGGCTAAGGAGCAGGATAAAAAAGATCCCTCCGAGACACTTGTGACAATAATAGATGAGAAGTTTAAAGCATTGAAAAGAGAATTCTCTTCAAAGCCGAGTAGACCTTCTGACGCAAGCCATAAGATTAGTCCAATGCCTACAAGTGGGCACAATGAAGATATGGATCTTTTAGTTGATAAGCCAGAAAATGAAGTAAAGGTGGCTGAAAACAATCTTACCAAAGAAGAAAAGGCTGCAATCAAAGAGAAGCTTGTGGTGGCAACTGAGGCCCTTCATGAAGAAGCCCAGTACGAGAATATAACAATTCAAACACTAAATATTGATGAGTCTATAGATGATGGGAAGATTGATGGAGAGAAAAAGAAGGTGCCACCTCTTCATATAATGACAGGTTTTGCAAGAGCTACATTGATCACTGGTGTAGATGCTCCGACTTTTGGTGGAGGAAAATCTAACCCCGTGCCGGTGATCTTGTCTTTAAATAGCAATGAGATTATTGCTAATGGGTATGATGCAGATATTAAAGACTGTATGTTGATTGCTCAGGCCTTTGGTAACATGAATTCAATGAGAGTAGAAATCGAAGTGACTAGACTATCTTGTAGTATGGAAAAAGATGGCCAGATGTATAAGATCGAAGAGGCTGTAAAAGGTTGGGTTTATGGTGAAAATGGTGTGCATGGACTAAAAGGAAGACTTGTAGATAGCTCTGGAAAGATTATTACAAGAGAGATCGCAGTCGGATTCCTTGAGGGTGTGGCAACAGCATTTGCCCAACCAAATACAACAGTGCAGACCATGGGCGGGATACCTAGCACAATATTTACAAAAGAGAACAGTAAGGAAGCAATAAATAGAGGTTTAGCAACAGGTACAAATACAGCCTTGACAAGTTTGGCAGAATATTACAAGAAGCTTCTTGATGGTGCTTATCCAATAATCAGTATACGTTCAGGTAGAAATGTGACCGTACTATTTAAGGGCGGAGAACAGATAAAAGTTACTCCTTATACTAGGATCAATGTATCTAATGTAGACGATAGATACAGCGAAGAAGAATCAGTGGAGATAGATTTAAATGGTTGGTAAAAATATAACTTTTGGATTAATGGTTGCTTTGGTATTTTTGTTATCAGGATGTAGCACATTTATGATAGGAGCAGAGGCTTCATATTGTGTAGAGCATGGTGCAGACTATACGGATGCAGGTGTATGTGATGATCCGATGACTATCTATGAAAATAGACATGCATTGGCAGATTTAGCCAACCACAGTAGTTGTTCAAGGAGATAGGAATGAGAAATAAAATAATTAAGACAACACTTTTGATAGCAATAATGCTTTTGATCTCTGGATGTGCCGGTAATCAACCAGCTCCTGGTGTTTATGGCTCTGTCTCTGATGCATTGTCAAGTAATATGAATGAAAACGGTGAATGGAACACAAACGCATATCAAACAAGAGTAAAGCCATATATCGGAACCAGGCAAGATGATGCAAAGGTAATTATTGACACTGGTAGAGTCCTAAAGATATGGGTTGCACCATATAAGCAGGCACGAACACTTATTGCGGCTCATGATATTTATTCTATGGTTCAAAAACCTCAATTTATTGTCGGTGAAATGGTCCCGTCTGGGAGAAAGAAAGAGGGATTGACTACATGTAGTAATGATTTCCCCTTCACATTCAAAGACAGACACTTGGAAACAGTTAACCCAAAAGATCGGTTCAAAGATGAAAATATCAATAGATATGTCAATAATGTCTATAAAGCAAAAAGTAATCCTCGTTATTATGACAAGAAGAGAAAAGAAGCGAACAGTAGATATGACAAAACGATCAAAGATTACATCAAATAGGAGAAGGCGATGAAAAGAATTTTATTGGTTTTAGTGTGTGTTGCGAACTTAGGCATGGCTGAAACAACAAGCTTAGATATATCAATATCAGATATGAAGGAAGCTATCTATAGACTGATAAAAGATATAAATGAACTGAAAGCCGTAGAAGGATCAAAAACAAGAAAAGAGATCGAGAGACTAAAGAGAAAGGTTGCAAAACTGGAAAAACAGCAACATCAGATGATGGCAAACCAAAAAACCATTGGGAATGGCAACAACAAAAAGAGTCCGTTTGATAGTTTTATTGATGCTTTTGTGAGTAAAAACTCAGATGCACTTACCAAATAGAAGGTAGTCTATGGAATCTTTATTGAAGTTTCTAGATTTTCTTCTTGATACCTTTGGTGCATTATTTAATATGTTACTACAGCCAATTCACAAGGAAGGAACCAATAGGGCACTGACTTCTAAGAACTTAGAGGCAAATCTCCGAAAGTCCGGGGTCTCTCAAATGTTGCCTTATAGATTATACAGTGAAGTAGGCGATATAGGTATTTATACCGGAGAT
>DQSX01000205.1 GCA_015663065.1 Sulfurovum sp. | reverse complement strand
CTGCCGTTTCAGTTATTCTTTATAAAACGGCTTATATGAAGTTGTTTTTATCTGACAGATAGCAGTATAATATGTTGTGTGTGCAAGTTGTGTGCAGCAATTTGCACTGAGAGTACACATAAAAGTGTTACGATACCGTAAACCATAGATAATTTACACAAAGAAGCACAAAAGAAAGATACGAAAATGAAAAGAAGAGATTTTTTAATTATAGGTTCAACATTAGGGTTGTCTCCCTATCTTAAAGCAGAGGTTGATACCGGATTTGAAAAAGAGTTCAAAGAGGTAGAAAAGACCATTGCTGCGGTACAGGAGCATATGTTTCCCGAAGGCAGCAAGCTTCCCTCTGCCAAAAAGATGAACACTATCTCCTTTCTGTTCCAGACGATCAGTCATCCAACGTATGACAAGGATATCAGAACCTTTGTGATCGAAGGGGCCGGAGAGCTTATGCATAGGGAGAAGGGTAAATTCATTCATTACAGTGAGGAGAGAAAGGAGAGTGCTTTGAGAGAGTATGAAAAGACAAACTACGGCAGAAACTGGCTCTCCCGCATTATGACCCTGACCATGGAAGCGATCTTCAGCGACCCTGTATATGGCAGCAATATCAAAGAGGAGGGCTGGAAAAGTGTGCAGAGTTTTGGTGGACTTCCCAGACCCGAAACGAGGTACATTGGGCTATGAGAAAAGATGAATTTGATGTTGTGGTCATCGGGTCGGGTGCCAGTGGAGGAGCAGTAGCCTATACATTGTGCAAAGCCGGATACAAAGTAGCAGTTCTGGAGAAAGGACGGCTTATCCGGCGTGATGAATTTTCCAAAGATGAGCTGGCATACTGCAGACGTGATATCGTCACTCCCAATCTTTTTGAAGAGTATCATGTTATAGAAGAGAAGGTGAATGGAAAATGGGAAGCGACCCCAACATATGATTCAGGATGGAGCTTCTGGAACGGGAACATTGTCGGGGGCTCATCAAATTTCATGAGCGGTATGCTGCACCGTCTTCATCCTGATGATTTCCGGCTTAAAAGCAAGTATGGAGAGATAGAGGGAGCCAATGTGGTCGACTGGCCCATCAGCTATGAGGAGCTTGAGCCCTATTATACTTTGGCAGAGGAGATTGTCGGAATATCAGGATATTATGAGCCGCATCCTTATGAACCGCCAAGAAGTACCCCCGGTTTTACGCAGCCCCCTACAAGAGAGAATGCTGTAGTCACACTGCTGGATAAAAGCTGTAAAGCACTGGGTATCAGGTCTCTGGTGACTCCAAGGGCAGTTCTCTCTCGGGACAAAGGCCATCGGAAGGCTTGCTACTACTCCAATTTCTGTGGAAGTTATGGATGCAGTTCCGGTGCCAAAGGAAGCTCCAGGGAAGCCCTCCTCAAACCGGCGCTGGCAACAGGAAACCTGACGCTGATGACCAATACCCATGTTAAATATCTGCATACAGAGCAGAAAGATCGTGTCAACAGTGCTGTAGCAATTAACACTGTTACAGGAAAAGAGAAAAAGATCTATGCCAGACTCTTTGTTGTAGCCGCACAGGCACATGAGAGCGCCAGACTGCTGCTTAACTCGGCAAACAAGTATCATCCGGACGGTCTTGCCAACAGCAGTGGGGAGCTGGGGAAGAATCTCATCTTCTCAGGAGGTGGTTCCGG
>DQSX01000231.1 GCA_015663065.1 Sulfurovum sp. | reverse complement strand
ATCATAGGAAGACTGGAATTCTATACAGTTTTTCTACTCTTTAGCAGATCTTTTTGGAAAAAATTTTAAAATTGATGTAACTCAACCTCTTGGTTATGTTTATTCAAGTACAATATACAAAATTACATCAATTAAGGAATATAAATGAAATCAATATTGTCAATATTGTTATTGGGGACTATACTCTTTGCAGCCACACCAAGTGCCAGTGAAAAAATATTTGTTGTAGAGCGTGAAAGCCAATCCATTGCTGTGATCAACAAGGGGCTTACAAAATCCCATATGACCAATGTGCACAATATGAATCACGGTATCATCAAGTTTGACGGAAAAGATGGATACTTGATTTCCCGTGACGGTTATGTGGTGCGTTTTGACCCTGTAAGTGAAAAGATCCTCAATGAGTATAAAACATCCAAATCTGCCATCGGTTTTGTGATCGGTAAAAATTATGTGGCAGTAGCAAACTATGATGACAAATCTGTAGACATTTTGACGCGTGATCTTAAACCCATAGACAAGATCGTGACAGGGTCTAAAAATGTGGGTATCAAAATTTACAAAGATATGATTATCTTCGCACAGATGGACTCCGATAAGGTAACCGTACTTAAAAATGAAAATGCCGGTAAAGGTTTACCAAAATTCAAAACCTTTAAAGAGTTCAAAGTAGGAGAAATGCCTTTTGATGCCATGATCAAAGACAATACTTACATTGTCGGTTTTTTCCTTACCAAAGCCTTTGGAGTTATAGACTTGGATAAAATGGAATTCTCGGAGATCAAAGTCACTGCAAAAGACAACAAGCCGGTACTGAAAGTACCACACTTTGGTTTCTGGTCTTTGAGTGATGACAAAACATTCATCCCTGCGGTGGGTGACAATGCCGTGATGGTCTATGACAAAGAGTTCAATTTTATTAAGAACATTGAGATGAAGGGACTGCCTGTATTTACAGCACTCAGCCCGGACAAAAAGTATCTGGCAGTAACTTTCTCCGGGAAAGACTTTCCTACGATCCAAATTGTAGATACAAAAACACTGAAGATCATGCAAACGTTTACCTTTATGGGAAAAGTACTTCATGTGCGTTGGTCTAATGTAGATGATTATCTTTATGCTTCAGTCAATGGAGAAGGTGAAGCACGTGACCAGAACAAAGTCAATGTCATCAATACCAAAGAGTGGTTCCTTGAGCGTGAGATCTATCAGATTAAACACCCTTCGGGGATATTCATCTACCAAATGGATGAGAACGCAACGGAGAGTAAAAAATAATTCATGTTAAAGCAGTTTCTGAAGTATGTGTTACTTTGGCTTCTGCCTCTTCTGCTCTCAGCCGAACACGTACATTGGCTGGGAGACTACAATAGAGCACTGCAAATAGCCCATCAAACAGACAAACCCCTTTTGGTTCTTGTTGTGCAAAAGAATGCTTCTCTCTCTTCTAAGATCATTAAAAATGTTTTTATGGATCAGAAGTATGTTGCACAGATCAATGAAAAAATGGTACCGGTGATCGTAACCTATGAAGGGGTCTTGTCTTATCCTGTTGAGATGTACTACACTACAGTATTTCCCACACTGTTTTTTGTAGACTCACAAAGGGAGCTCTTTTTGAGAGAGCCTTTGTATGGGGAAAGTATTACAAAAGAGGCAATACAAAAATTTTATGAGGTTTTGTAAATAGGACATTGCAAAATATTATAAATCTACAATTTTTATAAGTTTTTTACTGTAGGTTTGGTATCACCAAACGTCAAATCCCAGTTATAGCAGAGTGGTAATTTTACATGCGGATAAATTTTTAAATTGTCTTAAGACGTTTGGCAATGCCAAACCTACAGGAGAGTGTAAGCTTCTTCGATGCTTTTTACTTTATCTGTCAGAAATAAAATTACCGCAGCATTCAGTTTTGCAAGTTTCAAAAACTCTGTACTTGGGTTCTGCGTCAAGGCTAAAGACGCTTCCAGGGAGATACGCTCTGTAGATTTTTTGTAGTCAATACCATACTCTCTTGGGTCAACTTTTATCTCTGTAACTT
>DQSX01000083.1 GCA_015663065.1 Sulfurovum sp. | reverse complement strand
TACTCTTTTTGATCTAGTTTGTTACCTGAGAATTTTGCTTTTTCAGCGTTGATGATAACTACGTAATCACCACAGTCTACATTTGGTGTAAATGGTGGCTTATGTTTACCTCTAAGAAGTGTCGCTACTTCAGTTAAGATACGACCAAATGTTTTACCATCTGCATCGATCAAAACCCAGTCACGTGTTACGTCAGCAGGTTTGAGAACTGATGTTAATTTCATGTTGAATCCTTATAAAAATGAGAGCCTCAGCTCTTTTGTGGAGGAATAATACCCAGTTAATCTTAAAATTTATTTAAATTAAGTTTATTTTAATATTTCTATCTCAATTTCATCTTCTAAAAGATAAACAATGGCACCTGAAGTAGGTTGTGAAGTAATATTTCCTATGGCTTTTTTATAAAAATTTACTTGGTTCTGATGTTTCAGATGGTACTTTTTAGAACTTTTATAGTCTATGACCATATAAGATTCATCATATTCCAAAAGAAGATCTATCTGCTTTAGTTCACCGTTAAAACTCAAAGACTGCTCTTTAGACAAAGTTGCACCTTCAAGCAAAGCATTAAAATCATTATTACGTATCAGCCTAAGCACTCGGTCTCGTATCTCATTGGTCTGCTCAGATGTTAACACTTGGCCGTATCTATTTTGTAATGCATTTATAGCTGCAATAAGACTCTCTTCATCAAAAGAGCTTAACATCTCCAAAATATAATGTAAAGCCGTACCAAAAAGTATTGCTTCATAGTCTTTCTCTTCATCTTCCTTCTCTTGTTTCACTTCCTGTGTTCCATAATTGGAAATGGTCACTTTATCTTCGACCCCTTCGACAAGTTCAGGGACCGAAGTACTGTCCGTTGCCTGAACCTGTCGAAGCCCACCCAATTCCATTGGGCTCATACCGATCTCGTCAAATATAGAACCTTTAGGCTTTTTAATGACGATCAAGCCTTCAGCAGCACGTGTCACTGCCACATAAAGTACATTCAGCCTGTCTTTAAGAGACGAAGATTTACGCGCTTCCATGATCTCTGCGTATTCCGTATCAAAATGCTCTCTGCCTTTTGTTCTGTAGAGTATTTTATCGATAGTCAACTGATCATTATAGTGATATACCAGTGCTGACTTGTCGCTGTTGGGTCGTGTAAGTTTATCCAGCAGAATGACATACGCAAATTCCAAACCTTTGGAACCATGTATGGTCATGATCTTTGCACCATGTACAGAGCTGGAAGCCACTGCAATGCTGGAGGTTTCAAACTCTTCCAAAAATGTAGGGATGTCTGAAAAACCTGAAGCAAAGTCCAAAAGTTTCAAGACATTTAGATCATTATCGAAATAACCAAACTCTTTTACCAACCTGTCTACGACTTGAAGCGGAGACATAAAAGCAGAAAACCAGCTTGTATCTACTTCATCCAAAGATTTTCCTACTTTTAAAAGCAGCGCCTGAGCATCAATTTTTTCTCCATAAAACAGGTAAGAGATCATCGCCGCCAACGCTGCCATTTTTGGTATATTCTTCAAAGAACTTGACGTTTTTAAAAGTGTAGCTATACCTTCATGCTCACAAGCTTCCTGAAGTATCTGTCCGTCTTTGTTGGTACTTACCAGAAAAGCGATATCATTTATATTGACCCCTAAGTCCAAGAGTGCTTTGGTCTGACCCACTGCATCTTCTATAAGCGCTTCAGAATCAAAGACCTTCACATACCCTTGCACTGCACCTTCTCTCGGTTTTTGAGGTACATACTCAGGCATGACCGGTTCAAACCAGCGATTGACCTGCTCTACAACATTTTTTGAAGATCTATAGTTGGTATCCATCTGCTCGATCTTCACAGCGTATTTTTCAGCCACCTTGTCAAACAACTCTTCAACTCCCCCGCGAAAACGGTAGAGTGATTGTTTGGTGTCTCCCACATAAAAGAATGATTTGAATTCGCTCTGTCCATGTCCCGAGAATATCTCATCGATAAGTGGTTGAAGAAGCAGGAACTGTAACGTAGAAGTATCCTGGAACTCATCGAGTAAAATATGTTTGAATTTGGAATCTATTTTAAAATAGAGGAACTCTTTGGAGATACTTTCGTGTAAGAGTCTATAGGTAAAATAGGTCAGATCATCAAAACTCAAGATACCTGAGCTTTTTGCCGAGCTGATATTTGCATTTCGGTAATAGTCATAGATCTTAAACAAATTATGCAGAACCGCAGCCTCCTTGGCTTTTGCCCATGCCGACAAAGCCTGTTTTAAAAAAGTATACAGACCTTCTATCTCATCATTGGCAACTTTTTTGAACCATGAATGTTCAAACAAGGTCTCTTTCTCAAAAAGTTTTTTACCAAACAGCTCTTTGGTATTCTTGGCATCAAACAGCTTGACTGCTCTGTCCGCAGCACCTGCATCCGTTAAAGCTTTAATGAGCTTTAACCTAAGCACATCTATCTTCTCTTCCTGCTCAGAGATAGAAATACTACTCTTTTCTATCTCTGGCAAAAGAGGATCCACTTTATAGAAATCCTGCATGAGCGTAAAGATCTTAGTAAAACGTTTATCTTCAATATCCATAGCGAGTTTTACCAATGAAGAGAGCAGCCCTTCAGCCTGTACTTCATCAAGAAAATGTTTTTCCAATACTTCATTACCCTGCTCTTTGGTCACAAAATCAGGCTCAAGTCCCAACTCTAAAGAGGCGGAGCGTAAAATGGATGAGAAAAAACTGTCTAACGTTACAATGTGAGAACTGCTTGCCAAAAACCGGGCCAGAACTTCAGGCTGTTTCGCAAACAACAGATCCCTACTCATTCCAGTCTCAACGGAAACTGCATCTAAAAATGCCTCATTTTCTTCCAGATGACGCAAAGAGTCCACTACCCTTTGGCGCATCTCTGCGGCTGCTTTGTTGGTAAAAGTAGCAGCCAAAATGCTGGCAGGTGCCTCTCCCATAAAAAGTAAAGAGATGTAACGTACGGAAAGTGCAAAGGTTTTTCCTGAACCTGCAGAAGCTGAATATGCCAAAAATGGTTTGAAACCCATAGTTACTCTTTATTTTTTATTTTTATACTAATTTTACTTTATCTTACTATAATCCTCATAAGAAAAATAAGGGCAACAAGAAGTGCCCGCAAGGAGAACTATTTATGTTCAAACATATTTTCATAGGGACTTTAGGTACTTTTATCTTACTTCAAGCCATTCAAATTGACATCCCTGAAGCCCCAGAAAATATTGATCCGAAAAAAGAGATGCAGGCACCCAAAGCGATAGCCTCTTTACTCAAAACATCTTGTTATGACTGTCACTCTTACCAGACAACACTGCCCTGGTACGGGAATGTTGCACCTGTCTCCTGGGAAGTAAGATCTCACATCAAAGAGGGCCGTGCCTGGCTTAACTTCCAGGAGTGGGAAAACTATGATGAAGAGAAAAAACAAACGATCTATAAAGGCATTGCAAAAACCATCAACTTGCGTATGCCTATACCTATGTACGTCAGCATGCATGAAGAAGCGGCACTTACAACAAAACAACGCAGAGAGATCAAAGCCTGGGCAAAAAGTCATATTAGAGAAGAGGATTGATCTTCATCTTAAAGGTATGCCCCTCTCTCGCACATTAGAGCAAACTCACACCAGATACACTTTTTCAGATCTTCTGTTTTTTCTGCTGTAAAACTTTTTGTCTGCTTGAGCGTGATAATATGTTCTGCCAAAAGTGCATTTTTCTCTTCCAGAACAGTGATCTCTTCCACTGCACCCTTTTCCAGTATCTTCATAAACGCCAAAGAGATATTTTGATATTTTGGAGAAAGCAGAGCATGGTAAATACTCATTTGAAGGTCAGAAAGGGTTTCCAGGTTTTTACTTTTATTGGCTTCTGCAATGGAACCGCTCTTATAGTCTATGACCAAAGTATCTGTATTATTTTGATCTATACGGTCTATACGTCCTTTAAAACGTAAACCGCCTATCTCTCCGCTAAACTCTTTTTCCCTTTCAATCACTTTCCATTCTGCCTGAAAATGTTCAATCTGGCTCTCTACGAAACCTTTAAGTTTTTCTTTCCATAACAATTTTTGATAGGCTGTTTTGGCATCATCAAAAGGCAAAAGTTCATCTAAAAGCATGGCGATCTTTTTTTGCATCTCTTCTTTGGAATCATAAGCATTTTTTTCTCTATAGAGGTGATCTAAGAGCGTATGTAAAAAAAGTCCTTCATTCAAGTCATCCTCTTGTTTGGCTTGCAGCTTTTGAATATAGCGGTAATAATATTTTCTTTTGCAATCCAAATACGTTTTTAATCTTGAAGCTGACCATGTAATGGCAAAGGCATCAAAATGCTCAACCTTTGGGTCTGTTTCTTCAGACAGTTGCGACGCTTGCGCATATAAAAGATCAAACTGTGCCTGTACCTGCTCTACCTTCTCAAGTCCCAGTTCATAGAGGAATTTGGAAGGCAGTTTGTTGTCCGAAGTACTGTAGGTGATCACAGCATGTGAAGCCTGTTCAAGCAAACGTTTATAATACTGTTTCTGCAATGCTTCTCTGTCATGTTTTGTAGGCAGATTGGCAAAAGCCCGTACCGATGAGTTCAAAAACTGATCTTTGCTTGAAGTTGCAGGTACCACGCCCTCATTGAAATCTACAATGACCACACCTTCAAAACTCACACCCCTGGTCTCCAATACACCCATCACCGTGATCAGACCGCCTCTAACATCATCCAGAGTGATCTTTGAGAGTGCCTTGAGCCAGAGGAACAGCCACTCTTTCATAGAGAGTTCTTCTGCTTCAAATATTTTTAAAAAGTGTAGATATTTTTCATGTACTCTCTCATTGTACTTTTCTTTTTCTTCTTTCTCATTCAAGGGAGCATCTAAAAGTTTCAATGCAGCTATAAAGTCAAAAAATGTACGTACATCAGAAACTTTTGAGGCAGAGATATTTTCTATTTTTTCCAAATCCAGACCATAACGTTCAAGTAAGAATTTACTCTCTTTATCATAGGTCTGCCAAGACTGGTAAAGGGCATGCAAAGACTTATAGACCCTTCCTTTGGCATAATCATAGCCCATGGCAAAATTGAAGTTGTTCTGTCTGTCAAACAGCGTGAAATGCTCTTTAAGACTTTCATCCGGAAGGATGAGTACAATATCTTCTGCTCTTAATCCTGACTGCACCATCATCTCGATCTGGGCAAAAGCAAGTGCTACCTGCTCTTCTCTCTCTTCTACGGAAAAGACCTTTGCATTGAGTATTGCTGTATTGTTTTCTTCAGATATCAGCTCTTTGTTTGAAAAATTAAAAATGAGATGTTTGTTGTTTGCAAGTGTCAAATTGTAGCTTTCAAAACGCTGCTGCATTTTCATGTTGAACTTGCTTGTAGTGTAGTAGATAATAAGTTCAGTCACTTTTGAAACTTTCTCTAAAAGTTCCAGCTCAAAATGACTCAAGTAACCTTCGAGATGTATCTCTATCCTGCTATAACTTTTCAGAAAACCAACATTTAGCAGATAGTTCTTTGGAACAAAAGCCTTATCGATGAAACTTTTTTCATCAAGAAGACGATTATAATTTTCCAAAAGCTGTTCCAACACTCTCAAATGTGCTTCAAATTCTACATATGCATCTGCTTCTGCCAAAGTCTGAAAATTCACATTTTCAAGAGCCAACTCTTCAAAAAACTTGAAAATGACATCACTCTTGCTAAAAAAGCGTAACAAATCACGGTTCACATTCAACATTTCAAAAGCATCAAATTTTGCTGCTTCACGAAGCAGTAAAATACGCTGCAGGGGATCGACCTGTATTTTATTTTCTACAAGCACAGCACGCTGCTCAAACTCATCCATGCGCATGAGTGTAGGCAGAAGCCCATCTTGCTCCTTAAGTGTTGTACTTACTCTTCTTAATGCTCTTGATGTCGGATATATGTGAAGTTCATTCATAAAAAAGAGTATAACACAAAAACGTCATCCTGAACTTGATTCAGCATGACGTAGTAGGCATATAAACTAAGGTTTTAAATATGCAGAGATCGAAGAATATCCTGTCATGCCACCTATGGTTGCTCTTAGCTGTAAAGTATACCTGCCTGCGTTTGCAATATCAATATCTTTCACCTGAAATTTACCATCTGCAAATGGGATATTTTCAACATACTTATCTTCTCTGACCGAGTGTGGTCTTGTAAGTAAAAAAGTGACATTGGCATCTGAAACGGCTATACCGTCTTTTGTTGCAACAACATAGCTAAAACTATTTTTACCTTTTTTCAAAACAACAGAACTCTCTTCTTTTGCCCGTTTTGTATTTTCAAGTTCAACTATTACTTTTTTTACATCTACGATCTCAATAGTATAACGCTGATCGAATGCAGCTTTGCGTTCTATGATCTCATTGATATTTATATCTGCCTGTTGATACTTCAGCATATAATCATTTGATTCCTGTACCGGTACAGAGGAAGCAGACTTCACTGTCCAGTAACTCAATGTGATACCCAGAAGTAAAAATCCAAGTATCATATGTGGCCAGTAGGTTTTTTCTTTATTGTTTTTTGCCATTTTTAATCCTCATATAGATTGGTCTGAACATAAACATCCAGAATACCAAAAGTGCTCCAGCAATGACGATCACCTGTAACACTTTAATAATGTAGCGTGTCTCATTGGGAAGTGTTGTTATCATTTCAACATTTTTTGAATCAGCGATCTGATCTGCCAACTCTGAAAATCCCTGCACTACACCAATATTATATTTATCTTCTTTTGTGTTTTTATCTTTTGCTGCTATGACGTCTATGGTTGCATCCATAACATCCCCTTTATCATACAGATCTGCCAGATCTGTTGACGAGGGGAGAAGTGCTACCCTACCCGTCTTGCCAGACTTCTTGGTGATCAGAGCATTGGGTGCAAATATCAACATGACATACGGCTTGCTTATGTTCGCTTCATACTTCTCGCTGTAGGCTACCAGGTTAAACTTCTCAGGGAAGTTTTCATTGGTAGCTACTACATAACCATGTATTCCTGTTTTAGATACTAGTTCAGTCGCCATATCTTCAATAAGTTTTGAAGCTTCAGGTTTTAAAAT
>DQSX01000063.1 GCA_015663065.1 Sulfurovum sp. | reverse complement strand
TCTTAACTCCGGAATTACGATGGAGCAGGACAAAGAGATCAATGGTCTCTCTTTTGTAGGTGTGGGTTCAGGAACGATCGTTGAAAACATTACAGTTGATTATTCTGATGATGACGGGATCGAAGTTTGGGGTGGTACGGTGAATATGACCAATATCACAGTTTCTAACTGTACAGATGACTACTTTGACATCGATGACGGATACTCGGGAACAGTGAAAAACCTTGTAATCAATACCACGACTGGAAATGCAGGGATCGAAATGTCAGGAAATACAGCCGCTACTTTTGACGGATTTAGCATTACAACGGGAGCAACTCAGAAAAAAGAGGGTGCAATCTACTTCAAAAAAGACGGTATTGGCGGGCACTTTAAAAATGGTACGATCGTGCATAACGGCGGACAGCTTGAAGCGCACGGAGCCATTCACTCTAAAGGGACGGCCGCTATAGATACGGTCTCTTTTGAGAATGTTTCTGTGACTTCTCCTGATGGACTTTTCTTTACAGGTGACTCCAAAGATGCACTTGAATCTAAATTCAACAGCGGTACGGGAAATACACTGGCTAACTAAGGCGTAAAGGAGTAGGCACTTTGCCTACTCCAGATTGGTAACAAAATCATTACAACACTGTTTCCATTGTGTTATTAAACTTTGGCACAATTTCACACACAAAATCAACCCCGATTTTTAACAATAAACAAGGAAGAAAAATGGGTAACTTTAAACAGTTGGTCTTTGCATCAACACTTATTGCTATGACTGGTACATCTCTACATGCGGCGAGCAATGAAGAGATGATCAAATCTATTATGAAGCTTCGTGCTGATGTAGAAGGGCTTTATAGCCAGATAGATGCAAACAAAGACAATTATAAAGCACAAATGAAATCATATGCGATGCAGATTGCTGACAACGAAGCGCAGATCAACAGAAAAGAGACTGCCCTGAAAGTAGCTGCTGCCGAATCTAAAAAGATCGAAGCGCAGATCGCAGAGAAAGGTGGCAGCAAGAGTGATATGACCCCGATGCTTACTGCAGCCATTGATAACCTTGAAAAGATCATTGTTTCGGGGATCCCTTTTAAGACAGAAGAGAGAGTGGCTGATCTTGAAAAGATAAAAACAGAGATGAAGTCGGGAGATATTACCCAGGAAAAAGCACTTTCTCTTGTATGGGCTTCGTATGATGATGCGTTGAGAATGACGAAAGAGATAGGGGTCTTTAAGCAGCAGATCAAGATAGGAGAAGAGGTCAAGTTGGCCAAAGTGGCGAAGATAGGTACAGCGATGATGTTCTTTCTGACGCCGGATGAACAGGTAGGATACGTGAAGAACACAGACGGCACTTATGCCTATGTACTTGCAAATGATGAAAAGAGTAAAGAGCAGATACTCTCACTGTTTGATGCACTTCAAAAACAGATCAGAACAGGGTACTTCAACTTACCGAATGCCTTGATCATAGCAGGAGCAAAATAATGATAAATCTTAAAAAAACAGTATGGATCATGACAGCTTTTCTTTGCCTCTCTTCTTTGCAGGCAAGTGAACTCTCGAATGCCTATAAAAAAGAGTACACCTTTTTAAAAGCACAAAAAACTGAACTGCAAAGCAGATACATTAAAGAAGAGACGCAGCAAAAAGAGGATATTGCCAAAGCGGGTGAAAAACTGACTGGTCTACAGGAAAAACTGATCAAAGTCTCAGATGACTTGAAAGTAGGAGAGGAAAAACTTGAAAAACTGACTAAAAAAGCCTCTGAAGTGGCTGAGAACGGTGACATTACCTCTGTAGTGACCATGCAGGCAACGGCAGCACTTCAAGAGTATGGTTTGGACATGGATGAGGGAAAGAAGACGACAAATCTTGAGAAGCTTAGAGCAGCGTTTGACAAATCAGCAAAACTCTATGATGAACTCTCTTCTATTCGTACAGAAAAAGGCAAGTTTTACCTCCCGAACGGGAAGCCGGTAGAAGCAGACATTGTCAAAGTGGGCAATGTGGCTGCGTATGGACTTGCAAAAGAAGCAACAGGGGCTTTGGCACCTGCAGGAGACGGGAGATACAAACTATGGAATTCAGAGGAGGCTTCAGATGATGCAAAAGCACTTTTCTCGGGCGCAAAGCTTGACACCCTTGACATTTTTGTTTATGAAAACCTGGATAAAGAAGTAGAGTTCAAAAAAGAGAAAACGGTTGCTGATACAGTGAGAGCCGGTGGAGTGATAGGGTATATCATTTTAGGGCTTGGTCTCTTTGGTCTGCTTCTTATAGCATTAAGGGTCGTTTTACTTTCAAAATCCGGTTCAAGAGTTGAAAACCTTACGAAGACGGTAGTAGAAAAATTAAATAGCTCTGGTGTGGCAGCTGCACAGGAAGCGATCAAAGGCTATAAAGGGTCTACTGCCAGAGTGTTAAAAGCAACACTTAGAAATATTACGCGCGACAGAGAACATATTGAAGATATCGTGATGGAGAATATTTTGAATGAGAGTTCTGCCATAGACAAGTTCGGTTCTTTTGTTCTTGTGATCGCTGCGGTGGCACCACTGCTTGGACTGCTGGGTACGGTAACCGGTATGATCTCAACATTTGACATCATCACGGAACACGGTACGGGAGATCCTAAACTGCTTTCGGGTGGTATTTCTGAAGCTTTGGTAACCACGATGTTGGGTCTGATCGTTGCGATCCCGCTTTTGTTACTTGGAAACCTCTTATCGGGTTGGGCACAGAACATCAAAGACTCTATGGAGCAATCTGCGCTGCATATTATCAATGTGTTTGAGAAAAACAACGTAAAGAGTTAGAGATGCCTGGGATTCTTGGAGATTTTATTGCCCTTATGAATACCGGAGGGGCCGTGATGTGGGTGCTTTTTGCACTCAACCTGGCACTTTGGTATGGACTGGGGTACAGATATTTGATACTGAAACGCGGTACCAAAGGGAACGTAAGAAGGCTTGTCTCCAAACATGAAAAAAGAGGGGAAACGCAAGCCATGAGGGGCTTGCTTGATTATGCAGCAGCAGACGCACTTCAAGCAGCTAAAGAAGCGAGAAAAATGGGAAAACATGCAAGAAATTATGTCAGAGATGCTATCTCTCCTTATGTCTTGGCGGTAGGGACATACGCAACACTGGTCAAAACCATTGTGATCTTGGCACCGTTGGTAGGGTTGCTGGGAACAGTCATTGGGATGATAGAAACTTTTGATGCACTGCAGTCAAGTGCCATGTTCTCTCAGGGAAACAGTATTTCGGGTGGTATTTCAAAAGCACTCTTTACGACGGAACTGGGACTGGTTGTGGCTGTACCCGGACTGATCATTGGGAAGATACTAGATAAACAGGAAGAACGCTATGATCTGGAATTTGAACAGATGATAGATGTAATATGTACAAAGGACGAAAATGAGATTTAGACCAAAAAGACAAAATATTGACAATATTGATGTATCCCCACTGATCGATATGGTATTTATATTGTTGATATTTTTTATGGTAACGACGACTTTTGTAAAAGATATGAAGTTGGATCTTAACCGTCCATCTGCAGCTTCAGCGAGTAAAGCATCATCTAAAGTGATACGTGTGTACATTGACAATGGTAGCGAAATTTATATTGACAACCAACCTGTAAAGCTTTGGGCTGTACAGTCTAAGCTAAGAGATCTCCTCAGAGGGAACAATGAGAAAGCGGTGCTTGTCGTTTCCGATACGAGCATTCCGGTAGAAAGACTGATCGATGTGGTAGATGAATGTCGTATGAGCGGTGCTAAAGATGTGGCTGTGTCTACAAGTAAAGAGATGGGTTAAGTTTTATGATCAAATCTAAGACGATGAAGCGTAAAAGAGAGTTTGCCGCGCTTATTGCTATGCTTTTTGGTGCTGTGTTGATGATGGTACTGGTGGTCTCTTTCAGTAAAGATGTAAAGAAAAAAGAAGAAGTGAAAAAAGACCCGCTGCGTTATATGAAAATGGCAAAGGTCAAGCAGGAAATTAAAAAGCCTAAGCCAAAACCAAAGCCAAAGAAAAAGTCTACACCTAAAGCACCGCTTCCTGACCTCTCTTCTATGCTGGGCGGGATTGAAATGGACATTCCCGAATTTGAACTCGGGAACATTGCGGGAGACCCGAATGATCTTTTGGGGGAGATCGCCAGGAATGCAGCGATGAGTGAAGGGACGGTTGACACAAAACCAAGGGTGTTGTCACGTTCTCCTATGCAGTACCCTGCTTCAGCGATGAAGAAGCATATCAAGGGCTATGTGGTTGTCAACTTGCTGATAGACACAGACGGAAGCATTGAAGCAGCAAAAGTGTTACAGTCATCACCTCCAGGGGTATTTGATGCAGTAGCACTGTCAGGCATTCGTTCCTGGAGATTTGCTCCGGGTAAGTACAAGGGAAGACCTGTAAAAGTATGGGCAAAACAAAAAGTAAGATTTGATTTTAATTAAGGAGTAGGGATGAAAAACATTTTAAAGATATCTTTGATCATTGTAAGCAGCATACTAAGCTTCTCTACTTTGGCTGAAGCGAAACAAGAGAGTGTTGCTGAGGTTGATCATTTGGCTTTGGCAAGCATGATGGTGTATGATGGAAAATTTGCAAAAGCCAATGAAGAATTGATAGAAGCTAAAAAGTATGATAAAAATCTTGACTTGGCAAAATATTACACCATTAAAGGTGTGATCGCAATGCGTCAGGAAAAACACACACAGGCTATTGCATACTTGAAAAAAGCAGTCACCGCTACAAAAACAAAAGTGTATCTGCCTCCTGTTGCAGCAAAAGAAAAAAGAAAACATCTTTTTAGCATTGCTTCCAAGCCCGAAGTGAAAGCCGCAGAGAAGAGAAAAGTAGCGTTTAATGCTGAGAAGCTGAGAAAAGAAGCTTTGCAAAAACTTTATTCTAATTTGAGTCAAGAGTCTTACAAAGTAAAACGCTACATGGATACTATTAAATATCTTGACCTTCAAGGTGCATCGGGGCGAGATCAGGCAGCGGAGTATATGCTTAGAGCAGACTGTTACTGGAAGAGTGGAAAAAAAGATGCTGCCGTTGCTGTTTTGACCAAGGGTGTAAAAGCTTTTCCTTCTGACCAGTCACTGCTTAAGCAGAAGTTCTACTACTTTACAGAGTTGGGTCTTTATCAGGAAGCTATTGCTTCTGCAAAAGCCTGTATGAAGCGTGCCAAACCCAATCCTAAAGAGTATATGGCACTTTCACAGATGTTACTCGCAGGTGGCCAAAGAGACGAAGCGCTGAAAATACTTGAAGAGGCAAAAATGCTTTTCCCTGAAAATGCCAAAGTCAACATGCTTTTGGGTCACCTGTATATGAAAAAAGGGATGGCGTTCACGACTGCCAATCTTTTTGAGCAGGGCTCATATTATGAACATAAATATGTCAAAGAAGCCGCTGAAATACATAGAAGAGTAGGGTTGACCCCACATGCCTTGTATTTGAATTCACAGATCACAGATAAAAAAGAGAAGCTCAAACAAAAAATCGCCATTTATGTAGAGCGTGAAGAGTATGAAAAGATCATTGGGCTGATAGAAGCATTAAAGCGCTACAAAATGCTTGAAGATGACAACATCAGGTATGCTGTTGCCTATGCCTACTATATGGCAAAAGATTATGAAGAAGCAGAAGTGCAATTGAAGAAGATCACTGACAATGAACTGTTTGCCAAAGCGACAATCATTCGAAAAAATATAGAAAAATGTCAAGATAACAGTATGGAGTGTATATAGATGACGAATCTTAAACAGTTTTTGAGGCTTGCTTTACTGCTTGTAGTTTTGTTTGTTGCCAGCATGGCAAAGGCAGAAACAGGAACACTCTCTGTGTTTGTTTTTAAAGACCAGACACCTCTACTGGGGTCTGTGATCACGGTTGACAGTAAAAGAATCTTTAAAAGTGATA
Source organism: Sulfurovum sp. (assembly GCA_015663065.1). GTDB lineage: Bacteria > Campylobacterota > Campylobacteria > Campylobacterales > Sulfurovaceae > Sulfurovum. The sequence continues at coordinate 6,896 of DQSX01000063.1, read as the reverse complement.
TTGACGGGTCATTGACAACCGAACTTCCTGTAGGTGAACATACGGTTGAAATTGTAGGTCGTGGTATGAACAGGGAGAACCTTGGATACTTTAAAAAAAGAGTAACTATCAAAGAAAACAGAGATACACAAGTTGTTTCTACTTTTTCACAAAGTACAACAACACCTTTGGTCACCGTGGATACACCGGTAGGAAAACTTACTCAGGAGAAAAGCGCTGAAAAACTTAACGTGACGGGCAAAGGTCGACTGAATGGTCGTGTCTTGTCTGTGCAGGGGAAAACACCCGTTTCTGGTGCCAGGATCTTTGTCAAAGGGACAGCGGTAGATGCAAGAACAGATGCTTCGGGTCGATTTTCTGTTGAAGTGCCTTCCGGTGTGACACTGAGTATTTCAGTGGTACATACAGCGTATTCTGCACAAACCATAGGAGGTGTAAAGGTTGTTAAAAACGCTGCTGTTTCACGTACCATAATGCTTACTCCTGCCAGCATGGAACTTGAAGAGTATGTAGTGCTTGCACCTAGAGTAGAAGGCTCTCTGTCTGCTATTATTGCGGAGGAGAAAAACTCCAATGCTATTGCCAATATTCTTGGTTCAGACGAGTTTTCCAAAAAAGGTGACTCCACGGCTGCGGCTGCTTTGCGAAGAGTGACCGGGGTGACCCTTGTAGACGGTAGAAATATTTATGTGAGAGGGCTTGGTGAAAGATACTCAAATGTAGAGATGAACAGTTTGCCCTTACCTTCTCCCAACCCTTTAAAAAGAACTGTACCTCTGGATATTTTCCCTTCATCGATTATTGGGTCTATGAAGATTCAGAAGAGTGCATCTGCCGATGTACCAAGTTCTTTTGGCGGAGGGTATATTGACATTCGTACCAAAGAACGATTTGATGAAGATTTTGTCAAGATCTCTCTGGGTGGGGGAGTCAATACCTATACGGGGACTTCACAAATAGATTATGTGGGTTCTGCTACCGACTGGACAGGGTATGATTCGGGTTTCAGAGACATTCCTCAACCCATTCTTGATGCAACGCAGGTAGAGGTAGGGCAGAGAACACCGACATTTACCACAAGAGACTTTACAAAAGAGCAGTTGTCAGAATTTACAAGAATGTACCCCAACCGTATCTACGAAGTCTATAAAAGCACGTTAAAGCCAGATTTTGGCGGTTCCATAGAAGGGGCAAAAAGTTTTGACATTTCTGATGACCATCATGTGACAGTTTATGCCAACTATAACTATGCTCAAAAAAGTAGATATGTGCCTGAAGAGTTTTACGGGTATGATTTTGATGCAAATGGGCAACAGATTGCAGAGCCGACTAAATTCGGTACGATCGAGCAGACTGGAATGAACATCTCTCATGGGGGCATGTTGAACATCGGGTATAACTATATGGATCTGTTCAGAGTGAAATATACCAAACTTTATACAAAAAATTCTGTGAAGTCGACCCGTGTTACAGATGGTATTATAGGTTCAAATTATTCCCACTATACCATCTATAACCTTAACTGGGAAGAGAGAGAACTGAATGTAGATCAGGTCTCTGGAGATTTTGACTACAGGATATTTAATTCAGATTCGAATTTTAAATTTGGTTTTGAAAACTCTCAGGCTGACTTTTACCAGCCTAACAATTATCAGTATGCCTATATTACCGAAGGTGGACTTACTTTTAATGACAACGCTGTGAGCAACCACCTTTCAAACAGACTGGAATCCAATGATGACCTTAAAGCTATGTATTTGAAAAACAGACATGCCCTTGAAGTCTTTAGCAAAGATGAGTACATCGAATACGGGATCAACATCTCTTCTAAAGAGAGGGTTTCAAGACAGAATAAATACTATCTTGACAAGCAGGGAGACAAGCTTGTGACAGACCGTCAGTTGACTATGGATATTGACGGGATCTACAATAACTTTGTACTTCCTCCTTACCCTTATGACTATAGACCATTTTTGGTTCAGACACTTTTCAAAGCAGCAGACTATTTTGATGGTTATGTGGATGAAACAACGCCTTTCCTCTCTTGGATGAGTAAACCGACAGAGGATCTTGAAGTGGTTCTTGGTCTTCGTTATGTCAGTCTTTCGCAAAATATTGACCAGTATAAAGAAGACAGGGACAATCCGGACTTTTCAAAAAGAAGACTGATCCAAAAAGAGAGATCTACTTTGGAGATCAACGATTATTTTCCATCGATCTCTGTCAAATACAAATACTCTGAGAAACAGTATGTGGATCTTGCAGTATCTAAAACGTACATTATGCCAGATATGAGAGAATTTACAGAGGGGGAGTATTTTCACCCTTTTGATGTGGCTACTATTGTAGGGAATCCGGATCTTGTCAATACAATCATTTATAACTTTGACTTGAAGTACTCTTACTTTATCTCTCCCAGAGAAAATATTAAGTTAGGACTCTTTTACAAATATATGGAAGATCCTATTGAAGATGTGCTGCTTCCTTCTTCTTCTCTGCCGATCTACTCGTTTGCGAACACGGAGTCCGCAACCTTGTACGGTTTTGAGATAGATGGCAGGAAAAACTTTGATTTTATAGGCAATGACTGGACGAACTGGCCAAACTATTATGTTTCAGGGAACTTCTCTTACAACTTTTCAGAAGTGACACTGACGGAAGAACAAAAAGGCATCTTTACTTCAGATCAGAGAGATCTTCAGGGATTGTCTCCATATGTCATCAACTTCACTTTGGGGTATGAGGCAGATAAACGCTCTGTACTGATGAATATCAATCATATGGCAAAGCGTATTCGTAAAGTCGGTGTCATTGACGGACCCGACAGAGAGCCGGATCAATATGAAGTACCTCCGACACTCTTGGATATCGTCTGGATAGAGAAGTTTAACTATGCTTATGACTTCGAACTGAAAGTCAAAGCAGGGAATCTCTTAGATGAAGAGACGATCTGGAAACAGGGAGAGGGTGTGACACGAAAGTTTAAAAAAGGAAGAACCCTAGCAGCAAAAATTTCAGCTAAGTTCTAAGTATTACACAATAGTAACAATTTTGTAACCAATTTTTTCTATACTTCCGTCCATAAACAAACAAGGAAGTATACAAATGAAAAAAATTGTATTATCAATGGTAGCAGTAGCGACAGTAGTAATGGCTGCTTCGGAGGTCAAAAGACCGTATGAACGAATGACAGACATGAACAGCACAACTCTTGCAGCAGAACATAGCATCCTCGATAGAGTTCATTTCAAAGGTGATTTAAGACTAAGATATGAGAGTATTGAAAGAGATGATAAAGACAATAAGTATAGAAACAGATATCGTTTAAGACTAGTGGCAAAGATTGATTTAATAGAAGATCTTCAATTTGAAGTGGGTATGAGATCTGGTTTTGCAAACCCAACTTCAGGAAACCAGACATTTTTGGATGATGAGCCTTTGAGTGACTACTTTTTTCAGTCACTTAGATTCAATATTTTAGGTCTGGCGTATAAGTCTGATAACTCTACTTACAAAGTAGGTAGACAACCATATATGATGTACAGACCTATTAAATCACAACTTGTTTGGGATAACGATGTTTCAATGAACGGGGTAAATTACCAGTATAAAGATGATACAAAGATAATCACTGTAGGTGCGAACCAACCAACTTTGGAAGAAGCAGCTACAGATACTGCAGACGATGTTAACCTCTTTTTAGCACAATATGTGCACAAATCTAACTTAGATTTTGCAAAACTTAATTTAGGTGCTGGTGTCTACTTTTATGATGGGCTAAAAGGCAACACAACTCTTTTTGGTAGTAGCAAAGGTAACACCTTAGATGCAAATGGTTTGTATGCAAATGATTATCATATTGTAGAAGGATTTGGTGAACTACAGTTTAAAGATGTATTTGGTATGCCGTTTAAAGTTGCTGCAGGAGTTGTATATAACTTTGCTGCAGACGACAATAACTTTGGGTATGATTTAGCACTTCAATTAGGTAAAGCTAAAAATGTCGGTGACTGGCAAGTAAAATACTCGTATACAGATCTTGAAGAAGATGCGACATATGGTGCATACTCTGACTCAGATAACTTCGGTGGTGGTACTGCGGCTAAAGGTCATGCGATCAGAGCAAAGTACAAAGCGGGTAAAAACCTTTCTCTTGCCGGTAACTTTTTCTTCAATGAACTTTATGAAAGTAAAAGTAAAATAGCTGGAATGGAACCAAAATATGAGCGTGTTCAGCTGGATATGATTTATAAATTCTAAATCTTCTTTAACTTTCTTTCCGAGGTGGGCACTTCGCCCATTTCCTTAGGTTAAATCTTCCATAATTGTTTTCTATAACAATTTGGTAACATTATTGTAATACTTTTTCTCTATAATCCCCCAAATAATTTTTTTACAAAGGTAAAAGATGAATAACACATTCAAAATACTGCTCGGTGCAGGCTTTGCAGTGGCAGTGGCGTTTTATGCAAACTCACTTGTAGACCACGCTACACATGGTGGATTTTTAGTTTTAGCAGCTGTATTTGGTGCTTATATGGCGATGAACATTGGGGCAAATGATGTTGCGAACAATGTGGGACCTGCAGTGGGTTCTGGGGCCTTGACCATTGGTGCTGCGATACTCATTGCTTCTATCTTTGAAGCTTCGGGTGCATTGATCGCTGGTGGTGACGTGGTGGGAACCATTAAAAAAGGGATCATCGACCCGTCTGCTTTTGGCAATGACCCGATGATCTTTGTCTATGCGATGTCAGCAGCACTGCTGGCAGCAGCACTTTGGCTTAACCTCGCTACCTGGCTTAAAGCACCGGTCTCTACAACACACTCCATTGTGGGTGGTGTACTTGGCGGTGGTGTGGCAGCAGGTGGATTTGCCATTGTATCCTGGGGAACAATGGGAAAAATTGCAGCTTCGTGGGTCATCTCTCCTGTACTTGGTGGTGTGATCGCGGCGATCTTCCTCTATATTATTAAATCTCAGATCCTCTATAAAGAAGACAGACTCTCTGCAGCGAAGAAAGTAGTACCTGTTCTTGTAGCAGTGATGGCAGCAGCATTCATCACGTATCTGACTGTCAAAGGGCTTAAGAAGATATGGCCTGTGATCGTAGATGTATTGAGTTTCCTGCCTCAAACGAAAAAACCGAGTATTTGGATCGCATTGATCTTTGGTCTGATCGGTGCGGGTATTACCTTCACGATCGTAAAACCGCGTATTGCAAAAAAAGTGATGGGTATGGAGCCTACAAGAGAGTCGATCAACCTTCTTTTTACTATCCCCCTCATTTTTGCTGCGGCACTTTTGAGTTTTGCACACGGTGCCAATGATGTTGCCAATGCAGTAGGTCCTTTGGCGGCCGTTTATGATGCTTTGAACTCTACAGCCGTTTCAGCAAAAGTAGCCATTCCTTTATGGGTCATGGTTGTGGGTGGTGTGGGTATCTCCATTGGTTTGGCACTTTTTGGTCCAAGACTCATTAAAACAGTGGGCTCTGAAATTACCGACCTTGACCAGATGAGAGCCTTCTCCATTATGATGGCGGCGGCAATTACCGTGGTCATCGCTTCACAGCTTGGATTGCCGGTATCCTCTACGCACATTGCAGTAGGTGCCATTTTTGGTGTTGGGTTCTTAAGAGAGTGGCTAGACAGAGAGAGTATGAACAAGAACCATTCCAAACTTCAAGCAGCAGTAGAGAAACAGAATAAATTGAAAAAAGAACTTGAAAGCTTGAAGAGCGAAGAGGACTATAAACGTCAGGTTGAGTTGATGGCACAACTTAAGTACCAAAAGAAGAAAGTAAAAAGCCTTAAAAAATCACTGCGTGAAAACTATGTGAAACGCGGGATGGTTAAAAAGATCATTGCGGCATGGGTCATTACGGTACCAGCGGCAGCGATCTTATCTGCTATTATTTTCTTTGTACTTAAAGGTTTGGCTACTTAATTATTGTAATAAATATGTTATCAATTCACACTATGATAGCAGTATGGAAAACAAGAATATAGAAATTGTCATTATTGAAGATGAAGCAGATATTTTAGAATTGCTTGAGTATCACCTCTCCAAAGCAGGGTATGAAACAGCAGGTTTCCTCTCGGCAGAAAATGTAGAGCAGTTCCTTGAAGAAGAGAACCCTGCATTGATGATTGTAGACCGTAACCTTCCAGGGATAGAAGGTTCTGAATTTGTCAAACAGATGCGAGACAAAGGCTATGAAATACCGGTGATTTTTCTTACCGCAAGAGATAAAGATGCTGATCTTGAAGAAGGCTTTAACTCTGGCGCTGATGATTACATGACCAAACCTTTTAGTCATAAAGAGCTTCTTTTACGCATCGATGCACTCCTAAGAAGATCTGGTGCAAAAAATAACCATAGAGTGAAATATAAAGATATTACGCTTGATATACATAAAAGAGAACTGTATATAGAAGAGAGACATGTAGAATTGACTAACCTTGAGTTCAAACTTTTTCATACCTTTGTTAAAAATGCCCATCAGGTGCTTGACAGAGACTTTCTTCGTGATGAGGTCTGGGGTGATGACTCTATGAATTTTCATGACAAGACCATCAACGTAGCGATGAACAGGCTTAAGAAGAAGATAGACCCTTCGGGAGAGAAAGAGTATATTGCACCTGTCTGGGGTGTGGGGTATAAGCTGGTTTAGATAACAAAATGGTTACTTGCTTGAGTAGTTCTCTCTACTAAGCATTTAAAAGTTTACCTCAAACTCAGAGGTAAACACATACTTCTCTTTGGCTTTTAACCGTATGCTAAACTCACGTATAAAAGCATTTTTCTTCTCTACTGAACATACACCCTTGCATGAGGTCTTCACCACTATTTTATCGCCATAGGTTGGTATCTGCTCTTTTATTTTGAGCAC
>DQSX01000077.1 GCA_015663065.1 Sulfurovum sp. | reverse complement strand
CCATCAGGATTCGAACCTGAGACCTTCGGTACCGCAAACCGATGCTCTATCCAGCTGAGCTATGAGTGCACATTTAAAATGTAGTAGCGATATTTAGAGCGCAATTGTACCCAAATATACTTTATTTTTCAAGTAGATGCATGGGACCGAACAGTTCCAATGCTTTTGGATTAGAAATAAACGTATGATTATAAGGATGTTCCAGCTCGATGGTTTCAAACTTTTCAAGACCCAGACTTCTTTTTAATGCTTTGGCATGGGTACCGAACAAGATGAGTTTGGGTGCATCTTCTTCCAGAGACTTTAAGAGTGTTTCTATAAAAGGTCTCCATGCTTTGACATGTTTTGCTGAAGACTTTTTGTCTGTAAAGATTAGTGCTGTGTTCAGGAGAAGTACACCATTCTTTTCAAAATTGAGTCGTAAAGCTTCTATAGAATTGATCAGAGTTTGTTTGTCTATCTTACTTATGGCTTCCTGTGAGGTATCTTCTTTTGTAAGATCACCTCTTGCAAGCAGAGCCATTTTGATGAAGTTTCGTAAAGAAGTGGCACGGTTTATCTCTTTGCTTAAACCGGTATGGCTAAAGAGTGTTTCTACTTTTTCATCTATAAAAGCATAACCTCCGGCACTATCTACTCTTGGGTATGGGTCTTGTCCAAATAGAATGTATTTTACTTTAGCTCTCGGAAGTGTTTTGAAGGCATTGAAATAGTCTGATGAAGAAGGAAAATAACTCTTGTCATGTTCGAGGAAGTCACGATAGCCAGCATCCAGTGATGCATATGCTTTTTGAAGGTCTGCTTCCCAACCCTGCATTAGAGATGTTTCTTTTTTTTGATCTTGTCAAACTTGATGATGAGTTCTATTTTAGAGACAGGGATTCCCAGTTTTTCAGAAATGCTTTCTCTGCTTTCTCCTGCAGCAACCTCTGTCATCACCTCTTCAGTTAAAGAAAAATTGTCTAACACATCTTTGACCGCTACCCGTGAGGCTTCTAGATTGGAGATGGTTGTATCTTTCATTTCCAAAACGCCTTGCAGTACTTTGATCTCTTTTTTCAATCTTCTATTTTTAAGCAATGAAACTATATATAGTATACATAGCACAATGAACAGACCCATGAAAATTTGTAAATAAATCATAACAACTCCAAAATAATAAAAATTAAAAAGACAAAGCCCAAATAACCGTTCACGGTAAAAAAGGCTTTGTCGATCTTTGTAAAGTCTTTGTGCACAAGATAGTGTTCATACCCGAGCATCCCTGCAGCGAACAGCACTGAGAGCTGTGCCCACAGACCAAGACCTGCAGATACAACGAAGCAGACCCAAAACCCGATCGCAAGTATGTGGAACAGTTTTGCAATATGCATGGTATTTTTGGCACCAAAACGTGAAGGGATGGAGTGCAGGTTGTTGGCTTTGTCAAATTCTATATCCTGAAGCGAATAGAGCAGGTCAAAGCCTGCTACCCAGAACATGACACCGATCGCCAGATAGACTGACCAAGCTGTGATCTCTCCGGATACAGCAACCACACCTGCAATGGGAGCGAGACCCAAAGAGATACCCAGTATGAGATGTGCAGCCGCAGAGAAACGTTT
>DQSX01000067.1 GCA_015663065.1 Sulfurovum sp. | reverse complement strand
AGGAAACGGATCTTGCAAAACCACAATTGATGAAAGAGACAGAACTAATAATTAAATAGTACAATATAGTATTCTATGTCAAGGATCTCACTATGGATATTATGATCGCCGGTGCAGGGACGGTAGGCTACTCTCTGGCACAAACACTTTCACATAAACACAATGTCATTGTTGTAGACAAAGAAACGCAGACACTCAACAGACTGGATGATGATATAGATGTCATGACGCTGCTGGGAGACATAGAAGACCCACAAACATTTCAAAAATCAAATATTGGATCACTGGATCTCTTTATTGCTGTGACAGACTCCGATGAAGCCAATTTACTCTCTACACTTATTATTGATGATGTGATGCATGTGAAAAAGAAGATCATCAGACTTAAAAATGCCTATTTTGAAAAAGGTGCTGTTTTAACCAAACTGGCAGTGGATGAAGCCGTTTTCCCTGATGATCTGACAGCCCAGAAAGTATCTGCACTTTTTGATTTTCCAAAAGCCAATAATGTAAAAGTATTTATTCATACAGAGCATAAACTCATATCGGTCAGAGTTCAAAACAGTGAGGGGTTGAACTATAGAGTAGAAGACTTTACAAGAGACTCGGTAGTAGTTATGGGTATTGAGAGAGAAAAAAGTTTTTTTGTACCTAAACCTACAGATGCTGTGCTAATGAATGATCTTGTCTACTTTTTTGGATCTTCCGAGCAGATAGAAACTATGGCAGACAAACTCAATACACAAATGCCTTCTTCTATTAAAAGAGTTGCTATTTTTGGTGCAAATCCTCTGGCACAGAAAATTGCCAAAGCCCTGCTGCATAAAAATCTTGAGATCAAGATCATTGACAAGAATAGAACCTATTGTAAAACTGCCTCTGAATGTTTGCAGGATGAAGTCACTGTCATCCACTCAGCTTATGAAGACCATTCACTTTTTGAGAAAGCGGGACTCAAAAATTCAGATATGATCATTGCTGCAGGTCTTGATGATGAAAAAAACATTGTAAAGTGTATAGAAGCCAAAGAGTATGGCATTGAAAAAGTGGTTTCCATCAATAATGATAAGTCTTATTATAATCTTATGCATAAATTGGGTATTATTGTAGTCAGAGGCAGTAAAGCGGGTGCTTATTATGCTATTTTGGAGAAGATCGCATCGAGTTCCATTATTGCACAGAGACACTATTGCGGAAGAAAAGCAGTACTGTTCATGCGAAAAATAAATCCCAACTCTCCGCTCATAGGCAAAACATTAAAAACAGACAAAAAACAGAACAGATCACTCTTTTTACTAAGAGAAGATACCATACACAGTTGTAATGACATGCTTCGCCTTCTTGAAGGAGATACCGTCCTTATATCTGGCAAAACAGAGCAGGAAGATGAACTTAAAAAATGGATATACACGCTTTAAAAAATGTATTTAAATTTATCTCTATCATAGGGATCGCACTCTCTTTGTTCTTTTTATTTCCCATACTGGTTGGGGAGTTTTACCAGGAAGATATAGATGCTTTTTTATATTTCAATATATTTTTTTTCAGTAGTAATGCAGTTATTTTTCTTTTTTTAAAGAAGCACCAGATGAATTTAAGTATCAAAGAGGGGATCCTCTCTGTCAATCTCATCTGGATACTGCTTGGTATCGCTGCAGGTACACCCTACATGCTCTACAGTGACATTACAGCCTCAGAAGCATTCTTTGAAGCGATAAGCGGTTTTACTACCACAGGGGCCACCATCTACACTGACATTGAATCTCTGCCAAAATCCATACTCTTTTTGCGGAGTCTGACCCATTGGCTCGGCGGCATGGGGATCATTGTTCTTGGGGTAGGGCTTTTTTCTGTCATCAACCCCAGCGGATCCATGACACTTTTCAAAGCAGAATCAACGGGCATAAAAATGGAAAAGATCACACCAAAGGTTAAAGACACTGCGCTGCTTTTGTGGGGGATCTATCTGCTTTTTACCGTGCTTGATGCCTTGGCACTCAAACTCACAGGCATGCAAACCTTTGATGCCATCAATCATGCCATGTCTACCATCTCTACAGGAGGATTTTCTACCAAAAATGACTCTTTGGGATTTTATGACTCTTCTGCCATTGTATGGATAACGACAGTCTTTATGATGATCTCCGGAATAAACTTTTTGGCACACTTGAAATTTTTCTCAACAGGAAATACGGGTGGCTACAGAAGAGAAGAGGTCCTCTGGTACATGACACTTTTTGTACTGCTCTCTTTTGCCTTGGGTATGGTAGACATAGTGGCAAATGCAGATAGTATTTCTCATGCTTTTACACACTCTTTTTTTACGATTGCGTCTGTATTGACAACCACAGGGTTTGTTACACTTGACTATGAACTTTGGGGACACATGGCAATTGCCATCATATTTATAGCCATGTTTGTCGGAGGAAATGCAGGTTCCACAGCTGGTGGTGTGAAAGTCATACGGTATATTGTACTTTTCAAAAACATTGGAGCGGAGTTTAAGCGTATACTTAACCCGCAGGCCATTGTAGGTGTTTTTATAGATAGAGAGAAGATATCTTCAAAGGTCATCACTGCCACCTCAGGATTTATTTTTCTTTTTGTCCTCACCAATATGCTTGTAACACTTTATCTTTTTACCAGAGGTTATGATGTTATGACCTCCATGTCCACAGCTTTGGCGACAGTAGGTAACATTGGTCCCGGCTTCTCTCTGTCCGGGCCGGTACATAATTATGCATTTTTTACAGATATCGATAAAGTGGTCTTGTCTATAGCCATGATCATAGGAAGACTGGAATTCTATACAGTTTTTCTACTCTTTAGCAGATCTTTTTGGAAAAAATTTTAAAATTGATGTAACTCAACCTCTTGGTT
>DQSX01000071.1 GCA_015663065.1 Sulfurovum sp. | reverse complement strand
AGTTCATTGAGTCTGTTGTCTACACTGATGCCAATGGACGGTCTGACATAGGCACCTTTTTTGATAATGGCATTAACAACTCTCTTTACTGTATCTATAGGGATAGAAAAACCGATACCTGCATTTGCACCGCTGGGACTCAAGATCATATTGTTGACTCCGATAACCCTGCCCTGGCTGTTAAGGAGCGGTCCTCCTGAATTTCCAGGATTAATGGAAGCATCGGTCTGTATCATATGTTTGATAGGTATGCCGTTTGTTGCATACATGCTTCTTTCAAGTGCAGATATGATGCCTTTTGTCATTGTCCAGTCAAGACCAAAAGGATTGCCGACAGCATAGACGGTCTGTCCGACTCTGAGATCTCTGCTTGTAGCAAGTTTGAGAGGTTTGAGTAACTGCTTTAAGGGCTGTATCTTCAATACGGCTATATCATAGCTTGGTGCAATCCCTACAAGAGAAGCCTGATACCTTTTACCATTTTTCAGTGTGACAATGGCTTTATTGGCATTCATGATCACATGGTAGTTGGTAACGATATGTCCGTTCCTGTCCCATATAAAGCCACTTCCTGATCCCTTCGGTATATCAAGTGTACTCATACGCCAGTAGTCAATGACCTGTTGATGAATTGAGATAAAAACAACACTATCCTTCACATTTTCAAAAATAGAGATATTCTGTTGTTCCTCTGTAGTCAAAGTAGTGTTTCTGAAAGAAGGTGCTTGGCTTTCCTTTAAGCTAGTCATTACTCTATTTGTCAAAAGCAGTAGGGCAACCAGAATAAAAAGAAGGGTATAATATTTGTATTTTTTCATTGTTTCCATATACCCATAATATATGAAAAGCTATAATAATTTGTTAACAAACGGGATCTATGATCAAAAAATAGAGAGAATGGCAGGTAATGCTGCCAAATGATGATACTCTATTGCCGGTTTCAACTACAGTATGGGCAGTGATCTTAAATGTAAACGGATAAAAACCTACTCTACCGTAACTGTACAGTAAAGTCTGTTGCTTCTGCTCTCCTCATCCCATATCTCTGCATTTGAGAGTCGTATGGCATTATGATCTCTGCCTATCTGAAGGTAAAGGCAGTATGTTCCCTTTTCCATATTTTCCAAAGAGAGAGTGCTTTGTATCGTATTTTCTTCGGAGGCATAAAAAGTACGTATATCGACACTCTGTTCAAAACGATAGCTATAACTGCTGTTCTTGAGTATAAATGCCACATCTGCTGCAACATACGGGGCAGCATAGCCTTTGTTCTCAATATTGAGTGAAAGAGCAAGCTCTTTTGGACTTTGTGTGATTGTCAATGATCCGGCAACCAATCTGTAGCCCAGATTTTCATTGATGGTCTGGTAGCATCCCTGATCTTTCCATTTTTGAAGTACATCCGGGTGATAGGCACTGTTCAGATAGGCATAGTGCATGCTTTTGAGTGCTGCCACCGCATTGCTGCAGTCAGAGAGTGCAGCATCTTCTCCCACACCGATGCCGCATGTCTCACCGCCTAAAGGAGCATACTTTGAATCATTTTGGACATATTGCTTCCAAAACGCTGTATTGTCGGAGGTGTAGGTTCCCATATCGGTCTCGTTTGAAAGAAAACAGTCATTGTGATGTCCTGTCTTTGCACGGATATCACTGCTGTATGCAATTTCAGGTGTGATCTTTCCTGTATCGTTCTCATCGCCATATACTACTGAAGAGCCAAAAAGCAGCTCTTTATGCATCGGGGTACGTATCTGAATATATTTGTCAGGGAATATTTCGGTCAGTTTCTCTATGATAGCTCTTCTATTTGTCCGGTAGTCGGGATTATCCTCGGCAAAATCCCCGGTACAACTGTGCCACTCCCCCCATGCACCGATAGTTCCTGCCTGAACAACAGAAATGACACTGCTATAAGATTGAAACAGCGGCTTAAGTTGCTCCATATGCGCCAGAATGATCTCTTTTGAAGGGTCGTTCTCATTGAGAAATGAGCGGTATTTCAGCCGGAGTATCAATTTTACGCCGCTGTTGTTGGCATCGTGCAGGTTTTGTGCTACAGTATCTGTCAGTGATGCCGGAAGAGTGACAGTTTCATTATACTCTTCGAGATTCAGTGGCGCATAGACCAGTCTATAGCCCTCTGAATATGCTGCAGCAAATCTATTATAGATGACATTCAGCTCAAGGGCATGGTCCACATCATGAAAACCTCTGTCAGGATTCTCCACATTGACACTGCTCTGCTCGGTAAAGGTAATTGTGAGTGGAGGATAGATCTCCTCTCCCATACTTTCACTGCCTCCTCCGCAACCTGCCAACAGCAGAAGCAGAAACATCCCTCCATAGAGTTTTAATGACATTTTTTTCTCTCTTTTGACCAATCTTCATATGATTCGGGAATATCTGTTAGACAGCACAGACCATACTTGCCAGGCATCATCAAATAACCTGTGGTAAACCTCAGAATGATTGGAAAAGATCCTGAAGAGAAATTATCTGACAACGCCAAGGCATGATCGTAATAGTGAGATTATAGCATAAAAAGTACATTCACTCCTTAACTTTCGCACCTAAATTCTACCCAAATAATAGCTAAATCACCCTAAAATACGAAATTTAAAAGCTTTAATGTTACAGCT
>DQSX01000110.1 GCA_015663065.1 Sulfurovum sp. | reverse complement strand
TCTATGTTTGAAATAGCAGAATACATTGGCATCATCGCCTTTGCTATGAGTGGGTTTTTCATAGCTACAAGAAACAAACTTGATTTTCTTGGTGTACTCATTTCTGTATTTTTAACTGCACTCGGCGGGGGTGTCATACGTGATGTCATCGTAAACAAGACACCCTATACATTTTCTCATACATCTCCGGCACTCATCATTGTTTCAGTCATGCTCTTGCTTGTGATCTTTCGTTTTCATAAACGTGAAAGCATAGAGAACAGACCTCTTTTTATTCTCTCTGACTCCATAGGACTTGTCTCTTTCAGTATCACAGGAGCGTTCATAGCCATCGAAGCTGACCTGAATCTAACTGGTGTGCTGGCACTTTCCTTCATCACTGCTGTAGGTGGCGGGATCATACGTGATGTGATTATTAACGAAATTCCTTTTGTTTTGAAAACCGGTTTTTACGGGACCATCGCATTGCTCATTGGCTTGATCATTTATATCTTGGAGAGTTTTGGGCTGATGAACATACTCACACTCTCAATACTTTTTATTTCGGGTATTATTCTCAGACTGGTAGCCTATTATAATAGATGGGCCATTCCTATGATTTAAAGCATTGCGCTATAATCCAAATATCTAAAATCAAATAAAGTATTACCTAACTATGCAAAATCTCATAACACTGCTAAATAAAAAAACTAAACTTACTCCTCAAGCCATACACAACATCTTAAAACTCCTGGATGAAGGTGCAACCATCCCGTTCATTGCCCGTTACCGTAAAGAGATGACAGGAGGTGCGAGTGATGATGTACTGCGTGATTTTTATGAAGTTTATCTGTCTGCCAAAAGACTTTTGGAAAGAAAAGAGGAGATAATGAAACTTCTGGTTCAAAAAGAACTTCTAAATCCCGCATTAAGAACCAGTATTGAAACAGCACAGACAATGACGGAACTGGAAGACATTTACAGACCTTATAAAGAGAAGAAAAATACACGTGCCTCCACAGCCATTAAAAACGGTCTGGAACCTTTGGCAGACATCTTACAGTCTGCTAAATTAAGCAAAGCAGAGTTTGAAAGCAAAGCCAGACAATTTGCAAGGGGGAATGTAAAGTCTGTATCTGATGCAATTAAAGGTGCACAGGATATTATTGCAGAGAGGTTTTCTGACTCAGCAAAAGAGCGTACGATAGTAAGAGATATGTTATTGAAACACGGCATGCTGGAAGCAAAAAAAGCCAAAGCGTTTGACGAGCAGGGGGTCTATAAAAATTACAAAAGTCACAGTGAAAGAGTAGCTTTTGTGCCTTCACACAGATACCTTGCCATTAAACGAGGTGAAAAAGAGAAACAGCTCTCTGTCAAACTGACTATAGACACAGAAAGATACCTGGACACACTGAAACGGTACAAGCTAAAAGAGTATATGGGCTCTTCAAAAGTCTTGTTTTTTGAAGCCTGTAAAGACGGGTTCAAACGTTTGCTTTTTCCTTCCATTGAAAGAGAAGTCTTTGCCCTGCTCAAAGAGAAAGCTGACCTGGCTGCCATTGCTGTATTTGGAAAAAATCTTACACAACTGCTTATGACACCACCGGTGACAAAAAAAGTACTTTTAGGTGCAGATCCTGCTTACAAAACAGGATGCAAACTGGCTGTTTTGGATGAAAACGGTACCTTCCTCGATGAAGCACTCATTTTTCCTGCACCTCCCAGAAGTGATTATGAAGGTGCTAGAAAGATCGTACTGGATTTGGT
>DQSX01000010.1 GCA_015663065.1 Sulfurovum sp. | reverse complement strand
TATTATTTCAACACCCAATTCCGTAGGGGTGGGTCATTGTGCCCACCCATGATTGCCAATGTAAATTTACATGACAAAAAATATTTCATCAAAAAACCAATTCAAACAAAAACATTTATTGCACACCATAATCATATACAATCACAAACATTATTTACATCCCCCGGGCGGACACAGTGATCCGCCCCTACAGGAAAATTAAATATGTTATAATGTCTAAAATATAAGGAGATAGCTATGCAAGCAATTTATCATACTGATGTAAACGAACTAAACATAGATTTTTTAAATATGCTTAAAAAGCAATTTTTAAATGCTAAAGTAGACATTGTTATTAAAGATATAGATGAAACCGACTATTTAAATAGTTCATCTGAAAATAGAAAACTTTTAGACGAAGCCATTTTGGAAGTTGAACAATCAAAGCTTATTCATAAAGAAATGGATGAACTCAATATATGATCATATCTTTTGTTGAAAAAAGTTGGGAAGACTATATCTCTGGCAAAAAGAAAACAAAAAGATCTTTATACGAATTCAACGACTGATCAAAGAAACAATCAGGGATCCTTTTTCTGGCATAGGCAAACCAGAACCTTTAAAAAACAATCTAAAAGGTTATTGGTCTAAACGAATTACAGATGAACATAGGCTGGTTTACAAGGTTGAAAATGATCAACTTATAATCATTTCCTGTAAATTTCATTACAAATAAATTCAAACCAAAACATTACATACAATCACAAACATTATTTACATCCCCCGGGCGGACACAGTGATCCGCCCCTACGATAAATGAATTATGTTATAATTTCGAAAAAATAGAGAATAATTATATGCAAAAAAAACTACACCTCGTCAGCCTAGGCTGTACCAAAAACCTTGTCGACTCTGAAGTAATGCTGGGACGACTCAAAGAGTATGAAATTACTGATGATAACACTCAAGCTGATGTCATTATTGTCAATACCTGCGGTTTCATTGATGCGGCTAAAGAAGAGAGCATCAACACTGTGCTTAACCTGCATGATGAAAGAAAAGAGGATTCCATACTTGTAATGTCTGGTTGTCTCACTGAGCGGTACAAAGAAGAGTTACAGGCAGATATGCCCGAAATTGACATTTTTACCGGTGTAGGTGACTATGAAAAGATCGATGCACTCATTGCTTCCAAGCAGAGTACCTTTTCTCCTGAGGTGTATCTGGCAACGGAGACATCTGGAAGAGTTATCACGGGTTCCAATTATCATGCGTATATCAAGATCGCTGAAGGGTGTAACCAGGCCTGTTCTTTTTGTGCTATTCCAAGCTTTAAAGGGAAACTGCATTCACGTTCTCTTGCTTCCATAGTCAAAGAGGTTGAAAATCTTGCTTCTCAAGGATATTATGACTTCTCTTTCATCTCTCAAGACTCTTCGAGTTACGGTAGAGATATGGGATTAAAAGATGGGCTAAGAGACCTTATTGTAGATGTTGAGGCTATTGAAGGCGTAAAGTCTGCACGTATTTTATACCTCTACCCCTCTACCACTACTTTTGAGCTCATAGATGCCATTTCAGATTCAGAAGTATTCCAAACCTATTATGACATGCCCATTCAGCATATTGATGATGCTGTATTGCGAACAATGAAACGTGGTTTTGGAGAAGAGAAGACCATTGCACTGCTCGAATACATGAAGAGCAGACCCAACGCCTTTTTACGTACTTCAGTCATTGCCGGACACCCGGGAGAGAGTGAAGAGAGTTTTGAAAAGTTGTGTAGATTTATGGAAAATTTCGGCTTTGATCGTTTTAACACTTTCCACTACTCCAATGAAGAGACCACTTCAGCCTTCGAGATGGATCAGATATCTCAAGAGATCATCGATGAGAGAGCAAACAAGCTAGGCGAAATAGCAGAAGCTTCTACTCTGGCTTCACTTGAAAGTATGGTAGGCAAAACAGTGTCCGTGGTCATTGACGGAGAGAGTGATGAACATGAGTACTTACTCTCAGCCAGACCTCTTATTTGGGCAGTGGACATCGACGGAGAGATATTCATTAACGATACATCGGACCTTCCTGTGGAGTATGGGAAAGTTTATGAAGCGAAGGTGACGGAGTTGGTGGGGATGCAATTATTGGCAACTCTGCTTAGTGAGCAACTGTGAATTACACGTCATTCCGGACCTGATCCGGAATCCATTCAGGGTTCAATAGTGCTTTTGAAAGCAAAAGGGATCCTGAATCAAGTTCAGGATGACGTGAGAAATCAAGTTCAGGATGATGTGAAAAATAAAGTTCAG
>DQSX01000076.1 GCA_015663065.1 Sulfurovum sp. | reverse complement strand
CATAAAGTGTTCCCCCACGAGAAACGCATCTGCACCAACCTTGGAGAGCTCCACTACCGTTTCATGATCATTGATGCCAGATTCAGCCACAATGATCTTTCCATTTGGAATAAGCGGAATCAGTTTTTCACTTAACGACATATCCATCTCAAAGGTTTCAAGATTTCTATGGTTGATCCCTATGATCTCTGCACCTGCGAAGATGGCTTTGACCAAGTCAGTTTTATTGTGTACCTCAACCAGAACATCCAGTCCGAGATGACGTGCATATTCATACAACTCTTTCAGCTCTTTACGTGAAAGTGCCATAGCGATCAACAACACATAATCCGCACCATACGCCAATGCTTCCACAAGCTGATACTTGTCAACTATAAAATCTTTTCTAAGCAGAGGAATACTTACATAACGACGGATCATTCCCAGGTACTCTTTATCGCCCTGGAAAAAGTGAGGCTCCGTAAGCACAGAGAGTGAATCTGCTCCCCCTTTTTCGTATGCCTGGGCAATCGTAAGCGGATCAAAGTCTTCACGTATGATCCCTTTACTTGGGCTTGCCTTTTTTACCTCAGCAATAATACGGTAAGGATTCTCCTCTGTGGCACGCAGTGCAGACTTTACATCTTTGGGTGCAAAAGGGTTGAAAGCAAGTGAACGTCCCAACCATTCCACGGGGTAATCCACTTTTCTTTTTTCCAGATCTTCTCTGGTTTTTTTAATAATATCGTCTAATATCTGAGCCATCTATCTGCCTTAGGCTGAATTTTCGCGTATTATAGCCTATTTACACTTTTGGATGGCATCCCAGTGTTCTACAATTTCAGGTTCATCCAAACCTTCCATCTCTACCACTTTTTTCATAAGTTCATAGGCTTTGTCACAAGACTTTTCTTTATAATGTCCCCAAGCCAGTGAGTCAAGATAATAGGTATTGTTCGGTTGCTGCACCAAAGCATCTGAAATGATCTTCATGCCCTTTTTAACATCAATATCTTTATCGATCAGCGTATAGCCGTAATAGTTTAGATAAATACTGTCATCCACACCTTCTGAAAGTGCTTTGTCAAAATAGGCAACAACCTGTTTGATCATCTGTTTATCATTTTTGTCTTTGGCTTTTTCAAAAGTTAATATGGCTTTTTCTGCCAACCATCTGGGATTTTTATCTTTAGTATAAAATTTATCTGCCAACTTCAAAGCTTTATCAAAATATTTTTTACTTTTATAAAGGTCATAGAGGATCCTGTCATCATCATTATTCTCTTCCAGAAATGCAATGGCACCGTCTATATCACGTTTATAGGCATAGGCTTCTATGATCTTTGTTAAATACTCCTCTTTTTTATCATTATCATACAGGGTCATATATATTTCAATCACACCGTTAATATTGTTCTCTTTGATATAAAGAGATAAAAGTTTAAAGTAGAGTTGGTTACTCACGACAATATTCATACGGCGATGGGTTTCCAAAAGCTGTATGGCTTTTTTTCTCTCCTGCGTATACTCATCCATGATGACCACCATACGCAAAAGCACATCTTCATTGGATGACTTGACATATGCTTTGTTGAGCAGTTCAATTGCTTTTTTAAATTCACCGGAGTAGAGGTAAGGGTTGGAAGCAAGGTCAAGATCTTTTGCTTCATTGGATGCTTCTATGAGAAATTCTGCTTCTATCTTGGCCTCTTTTACCTGTCTGTTGGTCAAATAAAGCGGAATTAGCAGTCTTTTGGCCTCAATGCTATTGGGGTTTTTCTCATCCCATAGTTTCAATCTTTCAATACTGTTCACAATATGGGTATTGCCCATCAAAGAGGCTGTCATTTCCCTAAAAAGATAGACTTTTGCACCCGTATCATCATAGAGTTTTGCAAAAACCTTTCTGCTCATTTCATAGGCTTTGTATTCATCAAACAAAAGCCCCTGTACGATCAGTTCATCTTCACTCAGTACTCTCAACTCTTTTGGCTGAGAAGTACCCATACTAAATGTGATCATAGTTAAAAAGGTTAATATTATACGATTCCAGGACACTCTTTTTTTACCTCATCTTCACTGTTTTTAAATTGTTCCCAAAAAGGGAAAGTACGACACTGCAAGGGTCGTACAGGGTAGATAGAACAACGCTTCATCTCTTCATCAAAGAAAATACAGGCAAAATTATCTTCTGCAAGCTTCTTTTCAACAAGAGAATAGCGATGTTTCACCTTTCTTAAGTACATTGTAGCAAAATCTTCTACACTAAGGTTAACAAAATCCGCCATTTTTTCTATCTCGGCATATTTTGCCCAAATGTAACCGCTCTCACCCGTACAGCAGTGTCCTCCGCAAGCTTCACATTCTGAAGGGTTGAATCTGTAGTTGTAGCCCTCTTTTTGCATCAATTCTTCATCTCTCATTCAAAGTCACCTTTAATACTGTTTGTCGAAGCACGTTCAAAAGCTTTCATTGCTTTTTCCGTATAGACATTTTTCTCATCAAAAACAACAAAAGGAGGCAATATCTGTGTCATAGACTTTGAATTGTTCCTCGCAGCGATCATCACCAGTTTTGAATCTCTCTCTATCTTTGAATGCACAAACTGTATCTTCTCCGGGTTGATACCATTGATTTTTAAATGATGCAAAAGCAGGTCTATCTGTTTGGCATCATAACAGAAAATGAACCACCCTTTGGGTCTTAAAAAAGTTTTCACTTTTTTGATGAAGCTTTCTATGGGAAGGTGATGTGCATAGCGTGCAATATTGAGATGGGTATTTTCACTTTGTGTCACTGCTGCATCATAAAAAGGAGGGTTGGAGATAATGAAATCATAACGATCCTCTGTCTGATGCTCCTCAAAGTCACCCAAGTAGGCTTTAGTGTCCAGACCGTTCAATGAAAAATTATGTTTGGCATAAGAGAGCATCTTCTCCTGTTTATCAATAATACTGGTCTGAAGAGGAAAATCACGTGTTAACAAGAGGGAAATAATACCTACACCACAGCCTACATCCAGTAACTCTCCTTTAGGATTAAAACCAAAGATAAAATCATATAAAAAGATGGAATCACTGTTGTAACAGTAACCGGATGTGGGTTGATAGAGAAACAAAAAGCATACCTTCACTGAAAAATTATACAATTTTACAACAATTTCAGTATAATCGCGATAATGAACGAAGAACTAGATTTACTTAACCCGCCATCAACAGATTTTTCCATGTTGGACTATGACTGTGCCTACCTTCCTGACAAAAAGGTCCGTATGCATTACAAGTATGTCGATAATGGCTCAAAAACTTTCGCAACTGCAGTGATAGCTCGAGGTTGGAGACGTTTTGGGAAATACTATTTTCATCCTATCTGTAGTGGCTGTAACGAGTGTAAAAGCATTCGTATAGATGTCAATGAATACAAATATTCCAAGTCACAAAGAAAAGTGATACGAAAAAATGAAGAGACGCAGATCATCGTACAAAAGCCTACTTTGACCTCCACGCATATAGAACTTTACAACAAATACCACGCTTTCAAACACCAGAAAGACAATTGGACACATAGAAATATTTCTCAACGAGAGTACCATGAGAATTTTGTAGACGGCGCCAATGATTTTGGAAAAGAGGTACTCTATGTGGTAGACGGGAAACTGGTAGGAGTTGACCTCATCGACATTCTGGATGACGGTATCTCATCCATCTACTTCTATTACGACCCGGACTATGCCCATCTCTCTTTGGGAACCTACTCTTTGCTCTATCAAGTCAAGCTGGCAAAGATACTTGAACTGCCGTGGATCTATCTTGGTTACTGGGTAGACGGATGTAAAGCCTTTGCCTACAAACCAAAGTTCCAACCCCAGGAGATACTGGATGGTTTTCCGCATATCTCTGAGCAGCCATTATGGGAAACCTGGGATAAACCGTAGGGTGCGTTAAAACAGCACCCTACAATTTCCTGCACCACTTTAAAAACAACCTATCCGGATTCACACGTTTGTCTATTTCTGTCTGATTCACTATAGACTCTGCCAGCCACTCAGCCATTAAAGGGGCAAAAACAAAACCTCTTCCTCCCATACCGTTACAGATGTAAAGATTATCGATATGTTTCAGTTCCGGCTTTGCACCTCTTGTAAGTGCAGGATATTCAGACAACATGAATGGTACATCGATCACCCTGCCTGCCAAAGGAAAATAGTCTTTGGACCCTGCTCTCATACCACAAAAGGTCTCTTTTAGCACAAAATCAGAGGTATCGACCAATGCGGAAGCCTTGGTAAAAAGTTCTTTTAATGGTTCTCCATCACAACGCATACAAGGCTCTTCCCCCTTGACATGTGTCGCACCTATTTTCACAATACCATTTACATTGGCAGAAACAGAGAGACTCTTATGCATAGAAAATTTCAGATCTAATGCACTTATGTAATCTCCACGAGAACCCCAGGTTCCTTTAACACCCATATATCGCATATCGAAGAGTTTATTTTGGTAGCCCGTGGAAAGAACGATGTTCTTGGCTTTGACCACTTCGACAAGCTCAGTGACCAAAACTTCAGCCACCGGTTCCTGAGCCTGTCGAACGGACGGTCCCTGAGCTTGTCGAAGGGCAATATTCCAAAATTCACCATCCCATTCTAAACTACCTACATTCATCTGTTGAAACTCAACTTTTTCTAAAATAGCTTCACACATTTCAGGTGCATCACAAACCCCTGCTTCTTCAAACATAAAGCTATCTTCAGAATTGTAAATACCTGTTTTTTCTAACGCATCTTTCTCTACCCATCTGTATTTAGATTCATTAAAAGGTTCATAAATTTCAAATTTCTGAGCATCTTCTTCATCTTTGGGAATACGGATCAGCCCTGTCTGATGAAAGTAGTCTGGGAAATGTTCAAGGTAGAAATCTTTAGAAAAATGAAAAGCTTCATTCGTAAGTGTTTGAAGAGGAGACCCTTTTCCAATCTTAGGGGAAACAAAAGCACCCGCTGCACCGGAACCACCAGAGGCTGCCACAGCGGAGCGATCAACAAGAAGAACTTTTTGACCTTTTTTCTGTAATGCATAAGCCGTACAGCAACCGGCTATACCAGCTCCTATGACTATGCTGTCGTAATGTTCAGGCATAGCCCCTAAACCGTGATCTCTTTAATATCTGCAATATCTTTAAAGGTTTTATAAATAGAGCCGATCGTGTTGAGTCTGTTCGTTTTCAATACTTCTTCGTCTGCATTAACCATGACATCATCAAAATATCCGTCTAATTCTCTTTTGAGTCCAAAAAGTGCTTCAAACTGTGTTTTGTAGTCCGGGTAGTCCTGATTGATCACTTTTTCATAAGCGTTGTAAAGTGTCACTTCTGCATCTTCTTTAAAAAGTGCGGTATCTATATGCAGTGCACTCTCTAGGTTGACATCTTTGGAAATGTTCGCCACACGTTTAAAGGTGGAGAACTGCTCTTTAAAAGTATCTGAAGAGACAATGTCATTAAGTGCAAATACTTTTTTAGCGATCTCATTGATATCTCTTTCACCTGAAGCCAGCACAGCAGCAATGACTGAGGGGTTTGCATCCAATGATTTATTGATACGCTCTATGATGAAGTCACTTAAGCGTTGTGTATCAAAATCATCATACGCGTCTTTAAGCAGGGATACTACGTCATCAATATTAAATGCCAGATCATATTGCGTCACTATCCGTACAATACCATTCACGGCACGTCTCAGTGCAAAAGGATCTTTAGAACCTGTTGGAATTTTTCCTACAGAGAAGAGTCCAAAAAGTGTATCCAGCTTACTTGACATCGCCACAATAGAAGAGAAGATGGAAGTCGGCAGTTCTGCACCCTCACCTACTGGCATATACTGCTCTTTTATCGCATTGTATACCAGTGCATCTTCCCCTAATGCTTTGGCATAGTAGTAACCCATCAAGCCTTGAAGTTCAGTGAATTCATAGACCATTTCAGACATCAGGTCTGCTTTGGCAAGGTTGACTGCTCTGTCCATGGCTTTTTCCAGTTCAGCTGAACTTTTTCCTGTCTCTGCTTCTACTTTATCCATATAAAGTGCCAACAGACGAATGGCAATATTTTTTTCTCTTGTAATTTTGTCTGCGAGTGTTCCCAAACCGTCAATGAACTGTACTTTTTCAAGTCCATCTGTTGATAGACCATTTTTCAAGTCATTTTGGTAAAAGAAGAGTCCATCTGCAAGACGGGGTTTCAGTACACGCTCATTTCCTGCGATCACTTTAGAATAATCATCTGTATAGGCATTGGATACGACAACAAACTTGTTGGCTATCTTCCCCTTTTCAAACACAGGGAAATAACGCTGATGCTCTTTCATGGAAGTAATGATCACTTCAGGGGGCAACGCTAAGAACAATTCATCAAACGACCCCACAAGTGCTTTTGGATTTTCCGTAATGGCAACCACTTCATCTATGAGAGCACTGTCTCTCTCTATGACAATATTGTATGCTACTTCCAAAGCATCAAATTCTGCCAGGATCTTGGCTTCTCTCTGTGTAGGTTGAAGCATTACTGCACCTTCAGACAATACAGATTCATAAACATCTATATTTGCAACTTCTACTGCATCATACGTAAGCATACGGTGTACATAGGTTTTAGTGTCTGACTTAACACCAAAAAGTTCTACTGACACTGAATCTTCACCCATGCGCACCTGCAACCATCTGACAGGACGTATGAATTCATCTGCACGGCTTCCCCAGCGCATCATTTTGCCAAACGACATGGAAGCGATCCACTTTTCCAACATCTCTTGAAGCAATGAAGCTGTATCTGCACCTTTTTCCTCTTTTTTAAAATAAAGTACTTCTTTTCCATTTTTCTCACCACGACCTAAAGCTTCAAAGTCAACCCCGCACTTACGTGCAAAACCTTCAGCTGCTTTTGTAGGTACTCCATCTTTTAAAGCTGCAACCAATGGAGGACCAAAAAACTCAACTGTAGCATCTTCTTGTTTCACTGGCATGGCTGTATGTTTCAATACAAGTCTTCTGGGTGTATAGATAAATTCAAAATCACAAGAAAGTTTGTACGCTTCAAGTATTTTTTTCCAGGATTTTTCTATGTTAGATACGATTTTAAGTAGTGGGATAGCAGGAAGTTCTTCTACGCCTATTTCAATAAGTAGTGCTTGTGTCATCTTTTGGATTCCTATGAGAAATTAATGGTAGATTTTATCCAAAAGTTGGTAAATAGGTGGTTAGTCTTTTTTATGCTCACTTTTGTCTTTGCTTTTTGACTCATCTTCTTTCTCAGTAGAGACGTAATCATCTTCATACTCATCTATAAGATCTTTACGTCTCCCCTGATCATCAAACTTGGATAAAAAGTTATTTCTAATGATCGTAAATGTCATAAAAGAAAAAAGTATAATAGCAACGATATAAAGATAATCTCCAAATGACATTATGTATCCTTCAATGTGTTTGCTATGCTGATCTTTTCAAAACCTTCATAGTTTTGACGCAAAGCATCGTAGATGACAATACCCACAGAGACACCAAGGTTCAAACTTCTACCCTTGCCGCCCATCGGGATAGTAATGCACTGTTCAGGATGAGCCAAAAGTACTTTTTCATCAATACCTTTGGTCTCTGAACCAAAAAGAATATAGTCATCTTTTTGGAAAGAAGCATTGAAGTAAAGGTTGTCTGTTTTTGTGGTCGCCATATAGGTGTTTTCAGTAATCGGGTGTGCTTCCAAAAATTCAGAAAAACTCTCCCATACTACCAGATCCAGCTCTTTCCAGTAGTCGAGCCCTGCACGTTTGACAGCTTTATCATCAATATCAAAACCAAGGGGTTTTACCAGGTGCAAAGTAGCACCCAAGTTTACGCATATGCGTCCAATGGTACCTGTATTGGGTGGGATTTGTGGTTCTACTAAAACAATATTGAACATATTAAAAGATCACTGTTTTGTTACCGTTTACAAAAACCCTGTCTTGAAGCACTAAAGACAAAGCTCTGGAGAGTACGATCTTCTCTCCGTCACGTCCTGCTCTTTGCATATCTTTCCAGGTAAGTCTATGGTTCACAGGAATAACATCCTGTGCGATGATCGGACCTTCGTCCAGATCATCGGTAACAAAGTGTGCTGTTGCACCGATAATCTTCACCCCACGTTCAAATGCCTGTTTATAAGGGTTTGCCCCTATAAATGCCGGTAGGAATGAATGGTGAATGTTAATGATCTGCTGCGTATAGGCTTTCACAAAGGTCGGGGTCAGAATGCGCATATATTTGGCAAGAACGATGTAGTCAAAGTTATATTTGTCTATGCACTGCATTACTTTTTCTTCATGCGCTTCTCTGCTGAGATCTTCTGCAGGTATATGAAAGAAAGGTATATCAAAACGCTCTACAAGATCTCTGAGCGTATCGTGATTGGCAATGACACACTCTATATCCGCTCCCAGTTCACCATCGGCATAACGTATGAGTATGTCACCCAAAGCGTGTGACTCTTTAGTGGCTAAAATAATGATCTTTTTATCTTTAGGTTCGATGACACGGATATGTGCATCTTTAGGGGAGACAAGTTTGAGTTCTTCAAGCAACTCATTGACATCAAACAGACCGCTGACCACAGTACGCATAAAAAAACGCCCGTGTTCTTTGTCTACAAATTCACGGTTGTTGTCAATGTTCAGGTCTCTGTCATAAAAGACTTTTGAGATCTTGTAGACCAAACCTTTTGCATCGTCACAGTCTATTAAAACCCTTGCTCTTTTTTCCATTATTACAACCCCTTATATTATTTCAACAAGCACGTCATTCTGAACTTGATTCAGAATCTCATTAAACTTCAAAATCTCTTTTGCGTTTTGAAGGGATTCCGGATCAAGCCAGGAATGACGTATATATACAATTTCTATTTCTACTATCTGCTCGCATAGTCAGCGATGATATCACCCATTTCAGAACAGGTCATGATCTCTTTGGCATCATAATCACCCAGGTCACCGGTACGGTATCCTTCAGAGAGTGCTTTTTTGATGGCATCATCAATTCTATCCGCTGCTTCATTTTCACCTAAAGCATAACGTAACATCATAGAAGCAGATGAAATGGTTGCCAAAGGATTGGCAATACCCTGCCCTGCAATGTCCGGAGCAGAACCGTGGATCGGTTCAAACAAGCCTACTCCTTTACCTGTACTGGCAGAGGGCAGAAGCCCGATAGTACCAGAAAGCATAGAAGCTGCATCTGAAAGAATATCTCCAAAGATATTTCCTGTCAAGATCACATCAAACTGCTTAGGATCACGAATGAGCTGCATCGCTGCATT
>DQSX01000003.1 GCA_015663065.1 Sulfurovum sp. | reverse complement strand
CAACACTTCGTGATAAAGCTTGTCGTACTCTTCATCTGTAGCTATGGGGTTGTCATCAACATAGTAGGCTTTTGCCCAGCTGTTGAGGATTTTTATTTTTTCTAAATAGTCTTTGTTTGTCATTTTCTATAGTTCACTTTCACTTTATCACCCAAAAATGCAGGTCGGGTATG
Source organism: Sulfurovum sp. (assembly GCA_015663065.1). Lineage (GTDB taxonomy): Bacteria > Campylobacterota > Campylobacteria > Campylobacterales > Sulfurovaceae > Sulfurovum. The sequence goes on along the minus strand of DQSX01000003.1, from coordinate 1,774 downwards.
TAAAACCGTCACATCAAGGAGTGCTTTTACTCTTGCAAAATACTCTCTGAACACCATCTTGCGTGACGCTTTTGTACCGGGGATATCTTTGGCTGCAAAACCGATGACATCCTGACCTTTTGCTCTGGCAAGGAAAATAGCCCTTTGCAAATGGAATTTTTGAGAGACAATTATATACTCTTTGAGGTCAAAAAGTGCTTCTGCTCTGACCACGGAATCCAATGTTCTAAACCCGGCATAATCCAAAGCAATGTACTTCTTTGGAACTCCTGCTTTTATGAGGTCTTTTTGCATACGGACCGTTTCATTGTAATATTTGCTTGCATTGTCTCCCGAGACCACAATGGCATCTACTTTTCCCGCTTTCCAGAGTGCTACTGCTGCACGTATGCGGTAGACATAAAAGTAATTCTTTTTACCTTTGGCAACATATTTTGCCGTGCCTAAAAGAAGTGCTGCCCTTTTATGGGGGACTTTTTCAACTTCTGTATAAATGGCTGATCGGGTAACATAATTCATATACTTGTCAAGTACGAAAATGAAAAACACAGCCAATACAAAAAGTATCATCAAGCATTTGAGCACGGCCCACAATCCTCGAAACAATAAAGACAAAATCTTACCTTAATGCTTCCGCAACACCCAAAGCCTGCACATGTGCTTTGACATCATGACATCGCACAATAGAAGCACCATTCTCTACTGCTTTTAGATGCAGTGCCAAAGTACCGGGAAGACGCTCTTCTACAGCAGAAGGGATGATCTTGTCTATCATAGACTTTCTGCTTGCACCTATGAGGATCTCACAATCAAAGTGTTGAAAGTGTGCAAGATTTTTCAAAAGTGTAAGATTGTGCTCCAGTGTTTTGCCAAAACCGATACCTACATCCAGAATAATGTTTTCTTTCGACAGACCCAATGCCTCACATTTGGCAATACGTCCTTCAAAAAAATCATCCACTTCAAGCATTACATTACCATAAACAGGGTCTTTTTGCATCGTTTGAGGTATGCCCTGCATATGCATAATGCATAATTTGACATCATATTTGACTGCCAGCTGGATGACAGCATTGTCAGAGGCACCGGTAATATCGTTAATGAGTCTAAATCCGCTTTTGAGTGCATATTCAATGACCGATGGGGTAAAAGAGTCTATGCTGAACGTTACTTTTTCATAAAGCTTCTGCTCCTGTATTGCATCACATATCGGTTTGATACGTTCGAGTTCGACATGTTCACTCACTTTGGTGGCTCCTGGACGTGAAGAGACCGCACCGATATCAATGAGAGTAGCACCCTCTTCTATATATGTTTCTATTTGTTTTATGGCATCAGCCGCTACAAAACGGCTTCCTTCAAAAAAACTGTCATCATTGGCATTGATCACAGCCATGATCTGCAGAGGGAAAGATCTGCGGGCAAGAAACTGTTTGAGTTCTGCAGCAAGCTGTTTGAGTCCAAAAGGCTGCGCCGTCTCTTTACGCGAAAGGATCTCCATATGTTTTTTAGTCCCTATGAGTATGCAGTCATAACTGGGTTTCTCACAAGTGATCACCCCACCAGGCACAGCAAGATCTGCACCGATACTCAGGGCATCCTGTTTGAGTATATTGGCCGCAGGGGTTTTAAGATCTTTAATATAAAAGTAGAACAGTTCCATCTTTTTTACCATAATGGCAATACCACCACTCTCCACACCCAGTGTTTTAAGTATCTCTTTTTTATCTGAGATATTTCCAAGTTGATAGATATGCATGATTTATTTTAACGT
>DQSX01000098.1 GCA_015663065.1 Sulfurovum sp. | reverse complement strand
CTTCTCCATGACATTTATGAATGATCTCAGAATCAACTTCCAGCGAATTTGCACCTCCCACTTCATACACAGAAGGAGAAAGGACCTGTTTGTTCTCATTGAGCAGTACAAGTTTATTTTTATCTATTGCCCAGCCGAGCACATTGTCGTAAGAGCTGTCAAAAGTATTGACTATCTGCGTATAAGCCACGGTATTGGAAGAAAAATTATTTTCATTCTCTTTTGCAGAAGTTGAAATGATCGGCTCATTCATATCATTCAAGAGCTTTGTACTTCCATCCAATGTAAAAAAAGATCTTTTAATGGCTTTGTTCAAAGCAACACAAGAGATAAGATAGATCATAAAACGTAGTATGATTGCATAAAAAAGTGTTGCAAATGCTAAAAATTTCCACCACTCACCAAGCAGGGATGCATTGTGTATCATCTCATCACCCAGCTTTTCACCCAGTCTGTAGTATTGACTCTGTTCTACCAGTTCAAGTGAAGGTACTGCCCAGGGAAAAAGATCACGCCAGGCAAAAGAGAGGGTGTGTAAAAAATGCTGAAAGGATTCAGGGCTTACAGAGAGTGTTGTACTCCAGGAAAAAGCAATGTCTCTTGTAGCAACCATAGCCAAAAGTGCCACAAAGAGCCCCAAAGAGAAAACCAGTGCCAAAAGCTGAGAACGCTTGATCACCAGCCAATTTACAATCAGTGGAGAGATCTTAAGTTCTGATATCTGCCCTTTTAACGCTTTTTCCATTTTATTTGGAAGCAAAGAGACTATACGTTCCATCCAAAATGCCGGAGAGATATGGATGAGCATACTATGTGTCTGATTGGCCCGGAACATTGAAAAAAGGGTTAAGGAGATAGTCAGAAGAGGGAGAAAAATGACCATTGCCATAAAATAGATGATATTGACAGGCTCATGGCCACTGTAACTCAACAATCCAATACCGGAAAAAAGTCCAAGAAAAAAAGCCAAGAGCACAAGGGTTAAGGTGATACCGTACAAATAGGCGCTGATAGTTTCACTCAAAAGCGGTCTTTTCAGTAAGACTTTATGCTCTTCTGTCCATTTCAGAAGTTGTGCTTCAGGCTTCTCTTTTAACGCTGCATACTTCAAGCCAAAAGCACGTTTCTCATGGCGTGAAGCACTGTCATCCTGCAACAGTTCATAGAGGTCCAGGTAATCGTTTAAATTCATCGTTTATTGGGGAGCAGGACACTCATACACAAGGCATCTTAAATGTTCTCTGTAGGCTGCATCATCATAAGCGTCTACACGTGCAACACCCTCTTCAAAAGCTGTTCTCGCAACAGCAGATGCTACCCATATAAGAGCTTCTTTATTGAATGGCAGTGGAATAATATGCTCTTTGCCGTATTCAATATTGTCATTATGGTATGCCGCTTTGACATAATACGGTACAGGCTCTTTTGCCAAAGCAGCCAATGCTTCCGCCGCAGCCATTTTCATACCTTCTGTTATCTTTCTTGCTCTCACATCCAGTGCTCCTCTGAAGATGAAAGGGAAACCAAGTACATTGTTCGTCTGGTTGGGAAAGTCTGAACGGCCTGTACCCATAATGACATCGTCTCTTACCTCTTTGACTTCGGAAGGAAGTATTTCAGGTACGGGGTTCGCCAAAGCAAAGATAATAGGCTCTGGAGCCATTTTTGCCACCATATCTTTGGTTAACGCACCTGCTTTACTGAGTCCAAGGAACATATCAGCCCCTGCAATGACATCATCCAGGGTTTTCTCTTCCGTTTCTACGGCAAACTCTTTTTTGTATTGGTTCAAGTCATCTCTTGAGGTACTGATCACCCCTTTGGAATCACACATGATAATGTTCTTGACACCTAATGCTTTATACATCTTGGCACAAGAGATACCTGCCGCACCGGCACCATTGACTATGACCTTTATCTCTTCTACTTTTTTACCTGTAAGGTCCAGTACGTTAATGAGTCCTGCAGTGGTGATGATGGCTGTGCCGTGCTGGTCATCATGAAACACGGGAATATCCAACTCCTCTTTCAAGATACGCTCTATCTCAAAACATTGAGGGGCTTTGATATCTTCAAGGTTGATACCGCCAAAGGTAGGGGCAATAGCCTTACAGGTTGCAACAATCTCTTCGACTGAATGGACATCCAGTTCTATGTCAAAAGCATCTACATTGGCAAACTTTTTAAACAGTACCACTTTCCCTTCCATCACAGGTTTGGAAGCCAACGGCCCGATGTCTCCCAGACCAAGGACTGCTGTTCCGTCTGAAACCACCGCTACAAGATTGGCTCGGTTCGTATATTCAAAAGAGAGACCTTCATCTTTAGCTATTTCAAGACAGGGAATAGCAACTCCCGGAGTATAGGCAAGTGAGAGTTCATGCTGTGTACTGCATGCTTTGGTAAGCTCTGTAGCTATTTTTCCGTTTTGATGATATTCTAGTACTTCTTCTCTGGTAATTTCTGGCATTGTTGACCTTCATATAGTATTGTCGTAATTATACTAAAAATAATGTTAACTGATGGTCAAAAAAATCTTATTGCTGCATCGCCTCTTCTACCGTTTGGCTAGCAGACCAGATACGGTAACGCACTTTATAACCATCCGGTACATAGATCACGGTACCTAAACGGCTGTTGTATCGGCGTGTCATGGTTTTTGGTTCATAAATGGAAATGAATTTTTCTACTTTAGGTTCGGAACATGCCATCATTGTTGTAGGTCCACGTTGGATGTTTGAAACTTCCAGATAACTGTAACCCCAGCCTTTAAGGGCTATTTTTTCTACTTTAGCAGAAAATGAAGCATGGTTACAATCCACCATGACATTTTTCCCTATGAGCAGTTCAACTTTATGGTCATTGTCATTTTCTGTTTTAGGCACGTCTACAATATAGCGCGTGTAGCCCTCTTTTGCTTCCGGAAACATTTTGTATTTGTCTTTGGACGTATCTGAAGCAGAAAGCTGTGTAGCCAAAAGTAAAGTAAATAGGAATGTAAAAAGTGTTCTATACATTTGTATCCTTTTGCAGTATGTTAAACAGTATACTCAAAGTAGGTTAAGACAAAATCATATCAAGAGCGAAAGAAACACTCTCTTACTCTGCAAAATACTCTTCAATGATCTGAGGGAAAAGTTTCATAGTTTTATGTGCTTTGTCTATTTTAGCCTGAAAGATCTCTTTAGAAGCAGGGAAAGTTGTCATCAATTCATTATAGATGTCGATCTTCTGTTCCATGTTGTTCTCAAGCGCATCAAGTACTGCCTGCATATTTTCTCTGGATGTTGCAAACTTCATCAAAAGTTCAAACATACGTTTACGCGGGTGGATCGCCATGGAATCACCTGCTGCCAGTGCGATCTCTTTAATGTCCCAGCGTGAAATATAGATTCCGCTGACATGCGGTGCGATCAGTTTGGCATACAGGGCCTCTGTATAAGAAGGATAATCTTTAAGGTCTGTCTCTTCATCGCTGTCACAGCTTCCGTCTGCACAAAAAGCAGGATTTCCATTAAAATTTTTCTCATTGAATTGCGCAAACTCATTTCTTAAATCATTGATATCATTTTCATTCATTTTTATTCTCCTATCAGTAGTGGAATCTCATCCACGTCTATTGTTGCATCATACCACCTGTTTGCGATCAACATCATCTTTGCTACAAAAAGTATTTGATCATCTAAAAATTCCGCTTTCTCAAAAAGTGCTTTGGCTGCATCATCAAGACAAAAACCATAGATCTTACCCTCTTTTATTTCAATGAAGTCCACACGCTTTTCTCTTGTTGCCGCATCATCCAAAAAGTCACAATAATGGAAAGTTTTTTCCTGAAACTCTTTTTCAAGCATCATTCTGTCTACTCTTGACGCTGCCACATTCTGCATAGTGAAATCATAATGTTCATCGCTAATGTTCAAGGCGATCGCTGTAGCATTGATGGCGTTGCGTTTCAGGATCTTGTTAAAGTATTTGCGTACATAGCCTGTTTGGGCATTGTAACCCAGGATAGTACATAAGCCTGTGTCCGGTTTTATCTCATCGGGTCTCATAAGTCCAGCCCTTTCATTTTTCTTGCATTGTCATGCAGAAACATTGCCTCTTCCTCTTCTACCCTGCAACGGGGACAGCTCTGCTCTCCACCCGTATAGGTAAAGTTGTTACCACACTCATTACAGCGTTTTATGGTAAAGGCTGCCAGTGTTCTTTGTGTAGGTTCAAAAAATTCTTTCATTTCAAAACCATCCTGTAACTGTATGGAGTTTGGTTCACAGACATCATGACAAAGATGACACTTCACGCAGAGCATCGCGTCAAAATTGATGAGAGAGAACTTTCCGTTTGAACTCAGGGCTCCCGTTGGACAGATACGGTAACAGATCTGACAGTTCGTACAGGTATCATCGATGAATTTTTGTGACACAAAAGAGATGTCCTCTTCTGCCAAAACCTCAAAATACCCAGGTACCCCTGCATGTTTGAGTGTGGTAAAAAGAATTTTTCTTTTGTCCGGAAGGTTTTTGTCTTTTATCTTCGCAACAATGGAAGCATCTATGTCAAAAGTCTGTAACTCTTCAGCATCTACAGCATCATCAAAAGCCTGTTTGTGTTTGACCACGCCTTTAAGAGAGGTGTTTCTTTTGAAGAAATCACGACGTGAGACTGCTTCAGGGGATTCTGGATCGAGTCTCGGATGATGTGAGACTGCTTCAGTATTTATATCCAGTTGTTTCGTGGAAAAGGAAGAGAGTACAAAGTTTGCCTCCTCAATACGCTCTTCAATGATCTCATAAAGATGGGAACCCTCATCATAAGTATTCAGATCAAGCGTAATACGCTCTTCACTTGCCAAAGCCAGTGAGATCAAATGTTCCACAGAGAGTACAGAGAGACAAGGTACATTGAGCTTAGATGAGATCAGCCTTACTTTGGATTCTAAAAAGGTAAAAAAGAACTCTGTCACTGAAAAATCTGAAAGTGAAAATGCTTCTGTAGGACAGACACCGATACAAGCCGCTGCTTCTACTCCGGTAGAGCGTCTGAAGCTTGGAATATTGTCTGTGATCTGTATGGAAGCGGGGGCAGCATCTACACATTTGGTACATTCAGAAAATTTACTTGTTGCCCTGACACAGGAAGCAACATCAAAATGTAACTTCATTACTTTTGCGTACTCCCATCTGTGTTGCAGTTTTGTGAAAGTTGTGCATTGATGTATTCGTAGTCAGACAAAAGGAACTCCAAAGTAAGTTCAGCCCCATCATGATAGAGTGGTGTTCTTGACTCTTTTTTTGCGTTAATAAGAAAAAGCGGTGCCCACTCAAGAAGATGTTCAGCAAGGAAAGCTCTTTGGACCTGAAGCAGTTCACATACACCCTCTTCATCTTCAGCTTCCAAAGCTTTTTGCATCGCGGTACACAACATATACATAAACTCCAACTCTACTCCTATATGGTCTGCAGAAACGACTCTGGCTTCATCCAGCTGTACACGGAAATCGAGTTCATTGTAAAGTTCTACAATAGGGTTATCCCCGCCGGATTCGATCATTTGATCATCTCTGGTATAAAAACTCTCATAGGGTACAAGGTGCATCAGAAAAAGGTTGGTAAAGTCTACATTATAGTACTGCTCTATAAGCTCTTTGGTAGAGAACTCTTTACGTTTAGACCAGGCTGCATAGTTTGGAAAAAGTGCAAGGATATCTCTGTCTTTTTCAATGTTTTCCAAAAAATCTTCTGTCACTTCTACTAGCATTAATCTTGAGATCAGTGCATAGATCGCAATACGGCTCTCTATATCTTGTTTCATTTGTGTCATTATTTTTTACCTTTATCTATTACCCGTCATCCTGAACTTGATTCAGGATCTTTATGGGATTCTGAATCAAGTTCAGAATGACGTATCTACATTATTTTTGTACTATACCACTTTCAAAATAATTCATACTTAATAAAATGATTTATTTGGGAAATTGTAGTTGTATGGATATTCCCAAGCTAAAAGCTTGAGAATATTAATGTAAAACCTAGTCTGTAAGTTTTACAGAGTACGCTTTATGAGACAATGGCACTGCCGGTCTCTTCATGTGTACTGGTCTTCTAAGTGTATCAGAACTGTTCAATGGACGAGTCAATTTGTCTCTCCATGCCTGGTAGACTTTCATATTGTTTTCATAGTTCACATAAATGTCACCGATCTGGTCATCTTTTCCGGCAAGCTCAATGCTTACTTTCTGGTGCCAAGCGTGGTTACCCGCGATCGGGTCCGGATGAGAAGGTGCAACGGCATTCTGCCAAGAACCTGAAAGACCATCCCACCAGATGTTATCAAGGTCTTTGTTATACTCTTTAAACTGCCAAGAGTCTTTACGCTCTTGCATACCGTCATTGAGACCCTGTGTTGGCTTGAGTGTTCCCACTTTACCATCCATAGTCATGTCATACAGTGGTGCACCCATACCCATGATCCCTAGCTTGTGCTCAAATCCTGGAATTTCAACTGCATTTTTAAGTTTCCATCTACCTGCGTGGTGCGAACAAGCAAGTACGCCTGGCATAGTACCTTCAGTCGGTACAGCCATAGCGATGAAATAACCAGACTCCATATCCATCTCTACCGTATCGGTGATCGTTACTTTGATCGCATCACCACGTTTAATGTTAAGACGTTTTGCATCTTCCGTATTGATCCAAACCGGGTTATGGTTTTGAGAGATCTCCATAAGGTGCTTAGAGTTCACTGAACGTGTATGAATGTTATACGGCAATCTAAATATAGTGTTCAATGCAAACTCATTGTCTTTCTTCATAAAGTCATGGTGAACCTGTGTAACAACGTGAGTCATTTTCTTTCTATCTTCCGCATTTGTAGGATAGATAGGCACAGCGTACTCAGGCCACTTCCACTCTGCAAACCATTCACAGTAGAATTCAAGTTTTTTGGAAAGTGTATGGAAACCTTGCATGATCTCACCGTCAATTTCAATACCGATAGCTTTCTTTCCACCATGTACATGGTCTTCAACCAACAATGTACCAAACTCATCTTTCTCTACATCTCTCTCATCATAGTGATGACCGTGAGCGATGTAAGTACTTCCCTCTTTTTTAAGTGCTCTCTCTTGAGGCTTATAGATGTTATCTTCTTCCAGCCATGTACCTCTGTCTCTCATCATCTCATAGTTCGGATATTTAGAATCAGGGTATGCTGCTTTTGCTGCTTTTCTAAGGTTTGGAAGTTTGT
>DQSX01000204.1 GCA_015663065.1 Sulfurovum sp. | reverse complement strand
GCTAGATTGTTCTAATTGTTTTATCATTTTAAGTTCCTTTATTAAGATATTATACACCTATTAATATTTTATACACCTATTAATATTTTATACTATGAACAACATACACACTTGTATGTCTGCATAACTCACTTTTCCATCCAAAGCATCGTACAGCGATTTAAGTTTCAACTTCCCTTCTTCTGTGAAGTTCTCTTTTAACTTCTTGGTGCGCAATTTCAACACAGTACTTTCTACCTCTTCAAAGAGTTCTTCTTTGGGCTTATACTTATTAATATCTATTTCGGGTTCTTCCTCTTTGATGAGTGCTAAGTGTGCCACTATAGTACTTTTTGCCAAACCTCTATTCTGTGCCAGTTTAATGAGTGTATTTGACTTTTTTATGAGGTTTTTTGTCTTCACATGTGTCGGTGTGACATACGCAGAGTGTGAAGGCTTGCCTGCTTTAATGTTTTGTATCTCTTCTTCTATCTTCTCTTTGTTCACGACACCGCCAAGTGCTAAGATGTGTTTTTCAAACAGAGACTCCAAAGTCTCTTTTGACAAGGCTTCCAAAGCATCCCCTGCTTTCTTGGATGCCTGTTTTATACGTTCATCCACATGCAATATGAGCGGGTCTACACGTAGTGCCATCGTATTGAGACCCATCAGACGTAAACCCTCTATATTCTTAATACGCGAAAGTGCCACATAGCCCTGCCCTGTCTCAAAAGTTTTAGAAAGGTCTATCTCTGCGGCATCAAGTGTCATACCTTGACTTTTATGTATAGTGATCGCCCAGGCCAGACGCAAAGGCACCTGAGACACGGTAGCAGTCACCGTACCAGAGTCATTTTCGAGTGACCAGTCCTCCAGATCCAATTTTATCTTTCTGCCGTCAGTGGTTCTGACTATGGGCATATTGTCTATGGGAGAAAAGCTCTCTACAGTCCCGGTGGTACCGTTCACATAACCCTCTTCTGTGTTGTTCTTGATGAAGATGACCACCGCACCTTTTTTCAATGCCAACTCTTCCAAAACCAAAGAAGATTTAAAGATCTTCTCTATGTTCTTCGCTGAGCCTTTTGACTCATAGACAAAGAGTTTGGCTTTCCCTTCAAGTTTTTCCAACTCATCCAAATTGATACGGTCTACATCGACATTATGCGTATAGAGTTTGGTAGGGTTAAAGTGTGAAGAGAGCTCTTTTTCATGCCGATCATTCAGTAGTGTTTCAGAAGATGCAGAGATCTCTCCAGATCGTATGTCATCAAGTATCTGTATGAGTCTGTCATCATCCTGTCTGAACTTCTCTTGAAGGTAACAAGTTTGCAGTTCTAAAGCTTTCCAGGCAGGAGACTGCCAGGCAAAACGTTTCTCTTTTGGCTCTCTTGAGACTGGAGGCAACTGAAAGAAGTCTCCGGAAATCACCACCTGAACCCCACCAAAAGGTGCATCTGTCCCCTTAAAACCACGTAGTATGAGATCCATCGCAGAAAAGATCTCCGGTGAGATCATAGAGACCTCATCGATAATGAGGAGTTTGAGTTTTGAAAAACGTGTTTTGAGGTACTTCTTGTCCAAGAGAAATTCAACATACCCTTCATCAATGCTGTCACGTATACCCAAAGAAAAAAACGAATGTATGGTCTGCCCACCCAAGTGAGAGGCAGCAATGCCCGTAGGTGCTACAATGGTCGGGTAGACCCTGCGCTCTTTTAAGTACTGTGTATATTCATTAAGAAGATAGGTCTTCCCTGTTCCTGCCGAACCGGTAATAAATACATTTTTACCTGATTTGAGTATGTCTAATGCTGTGTTTTGTTTCATAGGAGTATTATAGCCCTATATGCTCATAATTAACTTTTCTTTAAATTACAAATTGACGTACAGCATAATAGTGATTACTTCTTGCCCAACTTAGAGAAAAGTCTTTTTATACACTTCTTCATCATACGCCACAAGCACCTTACCCTCACCATACTCAATAACAGGACGTTTCAGCAGGTAGTTCTCTTTCGCCATCCATGCTATTTTCCCGTCATCATCAAGGTTGCGTTCTTTAAGTTCCAGATCACGGTACTTTTTACCTTTGTTATTGAACAAAATATTGATATCTACTTGTTTCAGCCATTCACGTATCTTTGCTTCATCTACAGACTCCACCTTATAGTCTACAAAATCAAACGCTATGCCATTCTCTTTCATAAATTTTCTTGCTTTACCTACTGTTGAACAGGTTTTTATGCCGTATATTGTCATTTCTTACCCTATATTAGATTTTTTGAATTATACTATGATTAGATTTATCCTAAATAAACTATATTATTAAATATGAACTGTAGCGTGGGCAGTGCCCTTCCTATAGGAACTGCAATCTTTCAACAAGCACTTAACTGTTTTAAAAGGTGGTCAGAGAACTACCCCTGTAAACACATAGCCAGATAAGGTATAATCACAGCATGCAAACCCTACCCATCACCCAAGTCCTTCCGGAAGTCAAAGAGAAACTTCTAAACCATACCAAACTTGTTCTGCAGGCACCTCCCGGTGCAGGTAAAACCACTGCACTTCCTTTGGCACTTCTTGATGAACCCTGGTTAAAAGGTAAAAAGATCATTATGCTTGAACCTCGTCGTTTGGCGGTACGTTCTTCTGCTGCACGTATGGCGGAACTTTTGGGTGAAAAAGTGGGGCAAACTATTGGCTATCAAGTCAAGATGGACTCTGTGCAGAGTAAAGAAACAAAGATACTCATTGTCACAGAGGGGATACTCACACGTAAGTTGCAAAGTGATCCTTCTTTGGAGGATGCAGCACTCATCATCTTTGATGAATTTCATGAACGTTCACTTCATGCAGACTTATCTTTGGCATTGGCTCTGGAATCTCAGTCTGTACTTCGTGAAGAGTTGAAAATACTTGTCATGTCTGCGACACTCAATACTTCCGCCATTTCCAAAGTGCTTAACAATGCACCCATCATAGAGAGTGAGGGACGTGCCTATCCTGTAGAGTCTGTCTACCTCCCTGAAACGACGCAACTCCCCAGTAAAAGAGATCTCCCCCGATTCATCAGCAGAATGGTGTTAGATATTATAAAATATGAAGAAGGCAATATCCTCATCTTCCTGCCTGGTACAGGGGAGATAAAGAGACTGGAGAAACTTTTAAATGAAATGCACTTTTCAAATGTTTTCATCTCTCCTCTTTACGGAAATTTAAGTAAAGAAGCCCAAGATAGAGCTATAAAGGCACCACCTAAAGGCTACAGAAAAATAGTCATTGCTACCAATATTGCACAAACGTCACTCACCATTGAGGGTATCAGGATCGTTATTGATTCCGGATTGCACAATGTTTCTCTCTTTAGCCCCTTTTCAGGGATGAACAGACTTGAAAGCACTTTTATCTCCCAGGACTCAGCCACACAAAGAGCGGGCCGTGCAGGACGAACCTCAGCAGGTAAAGCCTATCACCTTTGGCACAAGTCCAAGATACTGCTCAAACACGATATACCGGAAATACTCTCAGCAGACCTCAGCCAGCTCATGTTGGAACTGGCTGTTTGGGGCAATGACAACATCAACGATCTCTCATGGATGGACTTGCCACCCAGCACTGCCCTGCACCATGCCAAAACACTTTTACAGGACTTGGGTGCCTTAGATGAAAAGGGAATGATCACTGTACATGGGAAAGCTATGGCTAGCTACCCCATGCACCCAAGGCTTGCCCATATGATGCTCAAAGCAAAAGTACTGAACCTCTCTTACGAAGCATCTCTTTTGGCTGTACTCATCTCTGAAAAAGATATTTACCGTAACGCTTTTGTTTCTTCAGACTTGCGTGAACGTGTCAGCGTATTGCATGAGGTACGTACGAAAAACAGCATCAACACCCAAACCATAAACCTGAAACAGTGTCAGTACCTTCTTAAAAATGCCCAGCGTATAGAAAAAGTACAACAATTAAACATAGACTTAGAACTTCTGGGTGTACTTCTGGCTTTTGCCTACCCTGACCGCATCGCCAAGCTGCGAAATGACAAAAGCTCTACCTACCTGCTTTCCAACGGTAAAGGTGCACACTTACATCAACAAGATGATCTATTCAACACAGGCTTCCTTGTCATCGCAGACTTGGATGCACGCCATACCAATGCGACTATCTATAAAGCTTTGGCCATTACACACGTACAGATAGAAACGTATCTTGAAGATCAACTGCAAGCCCAGGAAGATGTCTCTTGGAACGAAGAACAGGGAAGAGTAGAAGCCAGAGAGATCACAAAACTGGGTGCCATCGTATTCAAAGAGGCACAAAGCAAATATGCTTCACAGGAAAGAGTCACGGAAGTCCTGCTTGAAGAGCTGGAAGAGTTAGGATTGGAAGCTTTAAACTGGTCTAAAGAGGCAGAAGGTCTTAAAAGCAGGGTTCAATTTGCAAACTATCACGGCTTGGACTTTCCAAACTTTTCAGAAGCGTACCTCCTGGAAAACCTGGATGAGTGGTTGGCACACTATATGTCAGGAATGAAAACACTCAAAGCCTTGAAAAGCCTGGATCTGCATAAGATACTTCTGGGACTATTGAGCTTTGAACAAACCCAAACCCTAGATAGACTTGTCCCAGCTAAACTCAAAGTTGCTTCAGGCTCAAATATAAGCATAGATTACAGTAACTTTGAACAACCAGTTTTAGCTGTACGTCTCCAGGAAATGTTCGGCACAAAAAGCACACCTACCGTACTCAACGGAAAAATAAAACTGATGATACACCTGCTCTCCCCTGCATCACGTCCCATGCAAATGACAAAGGACCTGGAAAGTTTTTGGGCTAATACTTATGATGAAGTGAAAAAAGAATTACGAGGAAAATACAAAAGGCATTATTGGCCGGATGATCCTTTGGAAGCAAAGGCAACTTCTAAGACGAAGAAGTGGATGTGAGTCTTTAGAAGAATAAATAAACAGAAATTTAATTCGATTTTGCCACAAATCTAAGCCAAGAGTACCCAAATAAACCTGCAAAAAGAGAAGCTGCCAATATTCCTACTTTTGCCTGAAAGATCAACTCTGGACTGCCTGCAAATGCAAGATCAGCAACAAAGATAGACATAGTGAACCCGATACCGCCTAAAAAAGCCACACCAAAGATCTGGCTCATAGTACTACCTTCTGGAAGAGAGGCTATTTTGAGTTTGATCGCTAACCATGCCACACCAAAGATACCTAAGACTTTTCCCAGTATAAGACCCACGATAATCCCTATTGAGACAGGTTGCACAATAGTAGTACCGATAGAGCTAAAATCTATGGCAATACCTGCATTGGCAAGTGCAAAGAGTGGAATAATAATCAATGAGACAGGAAGATGCAGATCATGTTCCAGTCTGGCAGCAGGCGTCTCAACATCAGAGATTTTTTCTTTTACCTCTGTAAGTATGGTCTTTTGTCTATCATTCATCATGTAGTCTTCTTCTGTCGGGTAGGTTTCAAACTCATCAAGCAGTACTTTAAGCTCTCCTCTTAAATTAGAAGGGTCTCTTTTAGGGATGGACGGGATGGCAAGCGCTGCGATGACCCCTGCTATGGTTGCATGCACACCAGACTGAAACATAAAGAACCACATAATAACACCGACTATAAAGTATGCTAAAACCTTATGTATACCAAAACGATTCATCGCTATCATCACTAAAAAAGCGGCTCCTGCCAGTGCCAATGAAAGCATATGTATCTGTTCCGTATAAAAAAGAGCAATCACCAAAACAGCACCCAAGTCATCTACAATAGCCAGGGCTACTAGAAAAGTAACCAGTGCAGTGGGCACACGTTTACCCAAAAGTACCAATGCAGAAATAGCAAAGGCAATATCTGTAGCCATGGGGATACCCCATCCGTTAGCCCCGTCTGTCCCTGCATTCATATAATAGTATATAAGTGCAGGAAAGAGCATACCACCAATAGCAGCCAATATAGGAAGTATGGCTACTTTAATATTGGATAGTTCACCTACGGATACCTCTCTTTTTATCTCCAATCCTATAAGAAAGAAAAAGATAGCCATTAAGGCATCATTGATCCAGTGATGTATGGTATGTGACAGTTCCCAAGAGCCAACAGTAAAATCTGCTTTGGTATGAAAAAAATGTGCATAAGCCTCTGCCAATGGAGAGTTGGCAAGAATGAGTGCAACTATTGTCATCACAATGAGAATAATACCTGTGGTAGACTGTGCATGTAAGAATTCTTCAAAAGGCGTAGATATTTTTTCAAATTTCTTCTGCCATGGTGCATATATTTTCATACTAGTAATTCCTTTTATTTTTTAGTCAAACTTTCATTATACATATTATAGCTTGGAAAACATTAGTTCAATTAGTTTTACATTGATTCTGTAACCGTGTGCCAATACATCATCCAAGAAGCGTTTTGCATTTTCTTGACTGATATGTTTGTTTTTAATGTTCAAATATACAATACCCAAAAGGCCGATAATTTCCAACCCTTGCCTCATGGCAATCTTTCGACCCTTTTTTTCATCAATGATCAGCCTACTTTTTTTCTCCAGTGCCAAAGCAATGGCTTCACTCTCACCATCATCGAGTAAGTTTTTTAGAAGCTTCAAAGTATCACTCTTATTGACGGTAACCACTTCTATGAAGTCCGGTAAAAGAATCTCTTTTTCAGCATTAAGTTCGCTATATACGGTCTGAGGAATGAGAATTTTTTCAAAAAGATTTGACAGAAGATCTATTCTCTTTAGATCAAAAAGAATAATCAGTGTCGTAGCATCACTTATGACCATCAAAAGCATCCAGGAATTTCAAATCGTCTTCAAAATCATAGTCGATAACATTGGCATCCATCATTGAGAGCATTTTCATCGCTTCTTCTTTTCTAAGACTTAATGCTTTAGAAAATTGCCCCAAACTCAAATAACCTTTCTTGTATGCATCAACCATAAGTGATGTTTTTAATCCACTGCTAATAATTGCATCATCAAAAGAGATAGCCAGACCTATAGGAGTACTACGTTTGGTTATCATTGTATATTCATTCGCTTCCAACGAGCGTGTTAAAATAGCAGGATTTTTTTGAAGATCTTTTATACCTATAGTTTGCATTATATATCCTTTGTACATACTTTAGATAGTATAGTAAAGAATGTATGAATTAAAACTTAAAGGGTTATTTGAGAAAAATTTTTCCAATCTTCATTTCCAGAAGAACCATTCATCTTTACAAATCTATAGCATACTTTTTCAATGTCTCAAGGTCAATGAGTTCCAACATTCTCTCATGTGTGGCATGTATGAAAATATGCGGAGCCATATTGTTCTGTACAGCCTCTACAAAACGAGGCCCTGAAAGACACCAGCTCTGTCCCTCTTTTACTCCTGCAAAATTATATGCAGGGATGGGTGTTGAGAGGTCATTGCCTACTTTTTTTGAATACTCCAAAAATTCTTTACTCGCATAAATACACACTGCATGGTAGCCAGGATTATCTTCATCTGAAAAACAGTGACCGTCACGGTAGAAACCTGTCAAAGGTTTTAAAGAACAAGGTTCTAAAGCTTCGCCTAAAACATTTTTTGCATTGGGATCTTGTTTATGCATTATTTCTCTCTTTTATTGGTATTTGGCGGGCAGACAAAATGTCGCATATCTACTGAGCCAAGTCTGTTGTGCCAGCCTATATAGACTGTTTTTTGTCCTGCAATAACCATCTTCCAGTTTTTCTGATAGTAGTGTGCCAGTATCCTGTCCATCTCCAAGTGCAAGGGAGCTTCAACCAGCCAGATGAAGCCTATCTCTTTGAGTGCAGGTACCTCTTTTGAACTTCGCATCAAATCACGAAGGTCAGACTCAATACTGCACAACTCTGCATCTTCAGCATACACAGAATGTTCTACCACTGCTTCAAAAGAGCCGTCATCCACAACCTTTTTCCAGTAATCCTGTGCTCGTTTCTCTTGAAACATAAAATGGTCATGGGCATTTCCCTTATGGACAAGCATACTCACTTTTTTCAGGTATTTGGGAGCCAGGGTTTTCAACAAGTCTATCTTTTGGGCATTCCAAAGCTGAGGGCTCAGACCATGGCTGTCAAGCAGATGATGTTCTTTTAACGCAGTAACACATTCGGTTTCTTTTACTCTTCTTTCTTCATGCACGACTGCCACAGGATAATCTGCCTGCCAGCAGTTGGCATCTGCATGTTCCAAAACAGAAAGAAGATCACCCTCTTGTTGTAGTGATCGTTTTAATGTCTCAATCAGGGATTTCATCAGAGCATCCTTATTTAGTTTTAAATTAGTGTACACTCACAATGCTTTTAAACCAACCAAGTTGATGCTTATCAATGCACATTTTTACTCTTATAGCTATAATCATCCAAAAAAACAGGACATAGTATGAACACAGCATCATTTTTCACAAATTTGAAATTCTCGGACGATAGTGTCGTCATCACCCCAATGTTAGATTCTGATTTCGGAAAAGAGATCCGTATTGCTTTTAAAGAGGGTCAGATCATGAAAGAGCATAAAACCAAATTTCCTATTGCCGTAATGACTTTGAGAGGTTCCGTTGAGTTTGGTGTAGGAGAAGAGACCTTTACACTCAATGAAGGTGATGTCATTACACTGGAAGGTAACGTGATGCATGAGCTAAAAGCCACAAAAGAGTCTGTGGTACGCCTCAGTTTGCATAAAGGTGACACTGTAGACAGGGTAAAAGGTGTATTAAAACTATAGCTGCCGCTTTTTCACTCATAGCAAAGAAAGAGATCATATGTTTCTCACACTTTACTTTTTGCTACACTTTTTACTTTCTTCAAAACAAAAACAACTCCCAATACAAGATTCTGTTACTTGAGAAATACCTATAAATCCTATGGAAATGATACCCATACCGATCATATAGATCGTGGAGAAATCCTCTACACGGTAAAACTTTAAAGATCATTATGACAGAACTGGTAGAGCATTATGGTTGGGAGACACTGTCAGAATTTGTTAACATCAATTGTCTTCAGTATGATCCCTCCATAAATTCCTGTCTGAAATTTTTAAGAAAGACCCCATGGGCAAGAGAGAAGATAAAAAAGGTCTATATGGCTATGCTAAAAGGGAAAGCAAATGAAAAGTAAATAAGCCTTAGACAAGATCCTGAAACAAGTTCAGGACGACGTAGTAAAATCAGCTTGCTTTTTTGTTAAAAAGTGTCAAGAGGTCTTTGAGTGTCTGGTGCATATCAGCACGGTCAACGATCATATCGATAAGCCCGTGATCAAGTAAAAATTCTGAACGCTGGAAACCTTCAGGAAGGTCAACCCCAACGGTCTGCTTAATAACCCTTTGCCCTGCAAATCCGATGAGTGCATCCGGCTCAGCCATGATAATGTCACCCAACATTGCAAATGATGCAGACACGCCACCCATAGTCGGATCGGTCAAGATGGAGATGAACGGCAAACCTTTATGGTGCAGTCTGTTCAGTGCAGCAGAGGTTTTTGACATTTGCAAGAGTGAGTAAGTACTCTCCTGCATTCTTGCACCACCGGAAGCAGAAACAATGATGACACCACAGTTATTTTCAATGGCTCTGTCTACCGCACGTACGATCTTTTCACCTTCAACGGAACCCAAAGATCCACCCATGAATGAAAAGTCAAACACAACCAGTTCAACCGGGTTGCCGCCAATGGTACAGGGACCGCTCATCACTGACGATGTTTTTCCGGTTTTGGCTTTGGCTTCTTCCAAACGTTTTTTGTATGATTTTTTATCTGAAAATTTCAATGGATCTACCGGAGCCAAAGTTGTATCCTGCTCTACAAAAGAACCTTCATCTACAATAGACGCAATACGTTTTTCAGCATTAATTCGGAAATGGTGGTTACATTTTGGGCAAACATTCTGTTTCGCTTCTACTTCTTTAAAGAACATCAGTGACGTACATTTAGGACATTTTATCCATTGATTGAGTTGTTCTTCTTTTGTCTCTTTTAAAATATTGTTAAAAAGGCTACCAAACATATTTACTCCTACAAATCATTCATTAAATTTTCTATTTGCTGTGCAACAGCTTTATCTTTTGATACTATAACATAATCCGCCTCAACAATCACTTCAAGCCCTTCACAAAGTGCCAGTCCTGCTGCAAAGTCATAGATGCGAAATGCCCCTACAAAAAGTACATAATTGACCGTTCTTGCATATGCCAAAGAGAGTGCAACAGCACCTGGAGACCTGAATTTTAAACCTTTTTCATCCAAAGCTGCTACCAGTGCCGGATTGGCATAAGCTTTTTCAAAAAGACCTATTTCAGGATTGGGGGCAGTATGTGGTGTATGAAATGAAGTTGTAAAAAGTTTTCCCTGTTGTACTTCATCACCATAGGATTTTATAAAGATATCACTATTGGCAAGGTTACAAACTACTGCCGCGTCCAAAAGACCTTCGGCATTGACTTTTGCAACAGAGGTACCGTAAAAAGGGAAAAGAGAAAGTGCGTTGGATGAGCCGTCTATGGGGTCAATGATGATCTTGCTTTCGCCTTCACCAATGCACCCTGACTCTTCCGATTCTATCTGTCCAAAAGAGGAAAGATATTTTACAAAAACTGCTTCAGCAAAAAGATCTAACTTTGAAGAGACATCTCCGCCTGCTCCTACTACCGTTTTTTCAAACCAGGATGCATCAAACCCTTCTTTAAGTGCCAAAGCTATCTCTTCATTGGCTTTGATACAGGCTTGAATAAATGTATGCATCTATTTACTTAACATTTTCACCATAGCTTTAGCTGCATCACGACCGTCTCTTGCTGCTGTTACAACAAGGTCTGCACCGCGATGACAGTCACCACCGGCATAAATACCCGCTTGTGTGGTCTGGTAATTCTCATTTACAAGAACCCCACCCCATTTGTCTGTCTCAATACCGTTACTTGCGAAGAATGGATACTCAACATTATCAAAACCAAGTGCAAAGATCACCACATCGGCATCTACTTTATATTCACTGCCAATGATCTCTTCTACACGTTGGCGTCCTGAAGCATCAGCTTCGCCAAGTTTCGTTTTGATCATTTCAACTGCAATAATATCACCTTTGTCATTCGTAATAAGTGACTTAGGTGAAACATAAAATTCAAAATCAACACCCTCTTCTTTGGCATTGATATACTCTTTTCTTGAACCTGGCATATTGTGTGCATCACGTCGGTAAAGACATTTGACAGACTTTGCTTTTTCACGTAAAGAGGTACGTACACAGTCCATGGCAGTATCACCACCACCAATGACCACAACATTTTTATCTTTAACTTCAATGTGTTTCTCTCTAGGCTCATCAAAGATCTTCTTTTGAATGTCTACAAGAAACTCCATTGCCAAGTAGGCATTAGGGGCATCATCTCCGTCAAGTCCGGCTTTTCTGCCTTTTATAGCACCTACTCCAATAAATACAGCATCAAATTCAGTAGTCAATGAGTCAAAAGTCTTATCTTTGCCTATTTCCACATTCTGGTGGAACACAGCACCTGCTTCTTCAAGAAGTTTTACCCTTCTTGCAACCACATGTTTGTCCAGTTTAAATCCAGGGATCCCGTAAGTAAGCAAACCACCCGCTCTGGATTGTTTGTCAAAGATCTCTACATCCACACCTTCTCTCAGAAGGAAGGTTGCAGCAGAGAGTCCTGCAGGTCCCGCACCGATGATCGCTACTTTTTTCCCTGTCTTGTTTTGAGAAAACTTAGGTTTTAATCCTTTTTTGAATCCCTCTTCACTGACAAAAGTCTCCACTGAACCGATCGTAATGGCACCGTGACCGTCATTGAGTGTGCAAGCACCCTCACAAAGTCTGTCATGAGGACAGATACGCCCCATGACTTCAGGGAAAGGAGAAGTTTCATTGGAAAGATTAAAGGCAAACTCAAGATCTTTTCCTGCTGTTGCTTTGAGCCACTGGGGAATAAGGTTATGCAGAGGACAGCCGTTATGACAGTAGGGATCACCACACTGAATACATCTGTCTGACTGTTCAGCACCTTTTGTCGACTTAAACACCTCATAGATCTCATCGAAATCTTTTCTTCTCTCTACTACGTCTCTTTTTTTCGCGTCAATACGCTCTAAATCAAAAAATCTTAACATATTATTCTCCATCCTCTATGGTCAAAGGACCTTTCATATCTTTAGGTCTTACTATCCAGAAATTTCTTATTTCTACTCTGAAGTTATCGAGTATTTTCTTTGCCTGGGCACTCTTTGTCTCATTGTAATAATCTTTAAGAAGCTTTTTGAGGTAATATCGCTCAATGTCTGTATCTTCAGTATCGATACGTCTGGCTTCTACAAGCTCCTGGTTCACTTTTTCAACAAACTCATGCTCTTCATCGTAGACAAATGCTACTCCACCGGTCATACCTGCACCAAAGTTGATACCTGTTTTTCCAAGGATGACCACTGCTCCGCCTGTCATATATTCACATGGATGATCTCCTGTACCTTCTACAATAGCAACAGCACCGGAGTTACGCACACCGAAACGCTCTCCCACCTGACCATTGACATAAAGTTTACCACCTGTAGCACCGTAAAGACAGGTGTTGCCACCTAACGAAAAGTCTGAACCGTTCTTGTCTGAAGTAATGATGATACGTCCGCCGGACATTCCTTTACCAATGTAGTCATTCCCCGCACCGTTGACACGGATCGAAATACCATTAGAGAGGAATGCACCAAGAGACTGCCCTGTTGTACCTGTCAATCTAAGGTCTATCGTTCCGCACGGCAAACCTTTGTCTCCATAATATTTGGCGATCTCACCGGAAATATAGGTACCGAAACTTCTGTTCAGGTTAGAGATCTCTTTTTCCAATACAATAGAATCGTTCGGATTTTTAATCGCAGGCATCAACTCTTCAAGTATCTCTTTTTCATACTCATTCTTATCAAGCGGTTCATTAGACTCTACCTGACAGGTATTGTCTCCGTCGAGTTTATAGAGAAGCTTTTCAAATGAGAACTTTTTGGCAAATTTATCATCGATGACTTCAAGAAGATCATTTTTACCGATGATCTCTTCGAGTGATGTATACCCGATAGAAGCCAGGATCTCACGTACATCTTCAGCAAGCAATGTAAAGTAGTTGATCACTCTCTCTACAGAACCTTCATAATGTTCTCTGAGTTTCTCTTCCTGTGTTGCAATACCTACAGAACATCTGTTCAAGTGACAGATACGAAGGATTTTACATCCAATGACCGTCAATGCTCCTGTACCAAAAGCATAAGACTCTGCGCCAAGTATGGCTGCTTTTACAACATCCAGACCTGTCTTAAGCCCACCATCTGTCTCAAGCTCTACCTGACCTCTCAAATTGTTGGCTTTGAGGGCATTGTGCGCTTCAATGAGTCCAAGTTCCCAAGGGTTACCTGCAAATTTGATCGACCCGATAGGCGCAGCACCCGTACCACCGTCTGCACCGGAGATAATAATCTTATCTGCATAACACTTTGCAACACCCGCTGCTATGGTTCCGACACCTGCCGTAGAAACAAGTTTAACCGCGATCTTTGCTGTCGGGTTGATCTGCTTCAAGTCAAAGATAAGCTGTGCTAGATCTTCAATAGAATAGATATCGTGATGCGGTGGAGGTGAGATCAGTGTTACACCAGGCATGGTGTGTCTTAGTCTTGCGATCAGTGGACTTACTTTGTGTCCCGGAAGCTGACCTCCCTCACCCGGTTTTGCACCCTGCGCCACTTTTATCTGCAACTCTTCAGCAGAACGAAGATACTCCGGTGTTACACCAAAACGCCCTGAAGCGATCTGTTTGATCTTGGAATTTTTAATGGTTCCAAATCTGATTTCATCTTCTCCACCTTCACCTGAGTTCGACTTACCGCCAATGGTATTCATGGCTTCAGCAAGACACTCATGCGCCTCAGGAGAGATAGAACCAAGACTCATTGCAGCAGTAGAGAAACGTTTAAATATCGCTTCTAAGGGTTCAACTTCATCGACTGAGATAGCTGCTTTGTCACTGTTGAGCACAAAGAAATCACGGATGAACTTTTTATCTCTGTTGTCAACAAGCTCTTTGAGTGTATTAAAGTCTTCTGTTTTACCTGTTTGTGAAAGTTTATGTATGGCATGTACGGTTGCAGGTGAGAAATCATGGAACTCTCCACCGCTTAGGTACTTGTAATATCCGCCTACATTCAGAGGGAACATACGGTTTACTGTTTCAGCAGCATAGGCATCCTTATGGGCTTTAGTGATACGTGCTTCAATATCTTCATAAGTAAGACCGGCAAGCATACCTCTGGCACCGTTGAAACATTCAGAAACGATCTCATCACTCAAACCTATAATGTCAAAGAGTTTTGAGTTTCTATAACTTGAAACCGTTGCAATACCCATTTTAGACATAATTTTCAACAATCCCGCATTGATAGACTTACGTACTTTTTTAAGCACTGGCGCAAGGTTGACATTCTCATTATGTCGATGCTCTATCATCGCTACGGTCTGGTAAAGCATATGCGGGTAGATAGCAGCTACACCGAAACCTAACATACAGGCAGCCATATGAGAATCATACACTTCTCCTGTCGCTGCAACGATACTGACAAGATGACGTTCACCCTCTTCAAGCAGTGCTTCATTCAACCGGCCCACAACCATCAGCATAGGCATGACTTTCGTATTTTTATCTACAATTCTGTCATCGAGTATCACGGTTCTGATACCGTCATTTTTCACATCATCAATGATCTGCGAAACAAAATCCGCCAATGTCTTCTTAAGATCTGACTCAAAACTTGTCACATAGGTTCTTGCTTTGTATGAAGCATCAAATTTAGGATCTTTTTCATTTCCAAAGGCTTTAAGCAGTTCAAGTTTCTCCAAAGACAAGATCGGAGAGACGGTTTTAAGTCTTTTACCGTGTTCAGCATCATCAGAAAGGATGTTCCTGATCTCACCAAAACCGGTATTGAGTGACATGACCACTTTTTCACGAATAGGATCTATTGGCGGGTTTGTCACCTGTGCGAATTTCTGTTTAAAGAAGTCTGTAAAGTTACGTTGTTCATTAGAAAAAGCAGCGATTGGGGTATC
>DQSX01000122.1 GCA_015663065.1 Sulfurovum sp. | reverse complement strand
TTCAGGGATGACGGCTACAGTGATGGCTGATGTATGTACACGTCCCTGTGTTTCGGTGTCGGGAACACGTTGTACACGGTGTATGCCTGCATCATACTTGAGTTGTGCGTAGACACCTTCACCCTTCACCTCTGCAATAAGCTCTTTGTACCCGCCCGCAGTACCGTCATTGGTAGAGACGATCTCCATTTTCCATCCTGCCTGCTCTGCATATCGTGCGTACATTTTAAAAACGTCCTCCACAAAAAGTGCTGCTTCGTCTCCTCCTGCCCCGGCACGCAGTTCAAGAATAACGTTCTTGTCATCATCTTTGTCTTTTGGGATCATCAAAATTTTGATCTCATCCTCCAGAGCAGAGAGCATAGGTTCCAACTCTGAGAGTTCTTCTTTTGCAAGGTCGCCCAGCTCAGCATCATCAAGCAGTTCTTTGTTCTCTTCGATGGCATCAGCTGTTTCTATGTACAGATTTGCTTTCTCTACCAGCTCGCTAAGACCTGACTGCTCTTTTGAGAGTTCTGTCATGCGCGAAATATCTGAAGCGATGTCCGGAGAACTTAAAAGTTCGTTGATCTCATTGTATCTGTCTATAAAGGGTTGAAGTTTTTCTTTGAACATAGGCGTTCTTTGTGTTGGAGTGGTTTAGAGGGGGACCGAAACTGCTTATGCAGCTTCGATTTTGTTTACCATTTTATGAAGACGGCTTACTTTTCTGGCAGCTGTAGTTTTCTTGATGAAACCTTTGCTTACCAGTGCGTGGATCTGCTTGTTTGCTACTTTGAACGCTTCTGCTGCAGCCGGTTTATCTGCTGCTTCAACTGCTTCATGTACTGATTTAACGATGTTTTTGATTCTGGTTCTGTAATATCTGTTTCTTTCAGTTTTTACAGCAGTTTGCAAAATACGTTTTTTTGCTGACTTATGGTGTGCCATAGGGAATTCCTTTTAATATTGTTGTACTCACCCTGTTGCAGAGTGAAAATAGTTCGCGAATAATACCTAAAAAAAGATTAAAGATTTATTAAGAAGGGTTTTTCACCAAGAACAGAGGTGCATTTCAATGAAATTTCGCTAGAATTAAAGAATTATATTTTTAAGGATTATATTGTGACACTTTTTGGAACCGACGGGGTACGCGGCAAAGCAGGGAAAAAAGTTTCAGCGATCTCTTCAATGCGTTTGGCAATGGCAACGGGGATCTATTTTAGACAGTTTTCAACAACAAACAAAATATTGGTGGGTAAAGATACCAGACGAAGCGGTTATATGATAGAAAATGCCATTGTATCGGGATTGACAGCAGTTGGTTATAATGTGATCCAGATAGGTCCAATGCCGACACCTGCCATAGCCTTTCTGACTGAAAATATGCGTTGTGATGCAGGGATCATGATCTCTGCGAGTCACAACCCTTATGATGATAACGGTATCAAGTTCTTTGACTGTGAAGGTAATAAACTCAACCGTGACAAAGAGGAGTTGATCGAAGCGATTTATGCGGATGAAGGGCAAATTGAAGATGCACAGGTCACAGGTCAGAAAATAGGCAAATCAAAAAGAATCGATGATGTGATCGGTCGCTATATTGTACACATTAAAAACTCTTTTCCCAGACCCTTAACACTGGCAGGAAAACGTGTGGTCATAGACTGTGCGAACGGAGCAGGGTATATCGTCGGTCCTACCATTTTAAATGAACTTGGTGCGGAGGTCATTGTCATGGGCGATAAGCCTGATGGATTCAACATTAATGAAAACTGTGGTGCCACAGCACCCGAAGCACTTGCAAAAATGGTACTTGATACCCGTGCAGATATTGGATTGGCGCTGGATGGTGATGCAGACAGACTGGTCGTGGTAGATGAAAAAGGTGATATTGTGGATGGTGACAAGCTGATGGCTGTTCTTGCGGTGCATTTGAAAGAGCAGGGTAAGCTCAAAGGTGACGGAATGGTAGCTACGGTGATGAGTAATGAAGGACTTGGTGAGTATTTGGCTACACAGGGACTGGTTTTGCACCGTTCAGCAGTGGGTGACAAAAATGTAGTGGCGTTGATGCAAAAAGAGGGCATAAACTTTGGAGGAGAACAGAGCGGGCATATTATCTTTTCAGATTATGCAAAGACGGGTGACGGGATCTCTTCTGCTCTGCAGGCACTGGCGTATCTTGTAAAGTCAGGCAAAAAAGCCTCTGAAGTCTTTAACCCTTACGACTCTTACCCTCAAATGCTGGTCAATTTACTGGTTGAAGAGAAAAGACCGTTTGAAGAGATAGAAGGACTGGATGCACTTAAAGAGAAAGTGGAAGGTTTGGGTATTCGCCATCTTTTCAGGTATTCGGGAACAGAAAATAAAATACGTCTGCTCCTTGAAGGAAAAGATCACAAAGCACTGGACACAATGATGGAAGAGTGTAAAACATTCTTTAAAGGTGCACTGGTCTAATGCGGGTATTTGCTGTTTTTTTACTCACGGCCATTGGTACGTTTATCATAGACCAGAATATTAAAATGCTTTTTGTTGAGGGCTATTACCGTGCTGGGGAGTGTATTGATCTTGAACTGCACTACAACAAAGGTGTGGCATTTTCCATGTTTGGTTTTGTCGGACCTTATTTGAAGTGGATACAGAGTCTGTTAATCGTTGGTATTTTGTATTATGTGCTCAAAGAGGGTTATTTGAAGCGTTATGCTTTTCCGCTGGGCTTGCTTATCGGTGGTGCCTTGGGAAATGTCTATGACCGTTTCGTACATGGCGGCGTGGTAGATTATATTGCCTGGCATTGCGGATTTAACTTTGCAGTTTTCAACTATGCGGATGTTGCCATTGATCTGGCTGTTGTGTGGATCTTGGTAATGGTCTATTTCTTTCCTGAAAGCAAAGCAGAAGAATGAAAATAGTTTTCTTTTTTCTTTTTTCCCTCTTTCTTTTGGAAGCCGGATCTTTCCCTGTTAATATTACACCCTCTTCTAAAACAAAGACTTTTGGGAAGATAAAGATACTTGATCAGAAACAGTTGATGTATGCTACGATCGATGGGGTGAAGTTCTCAGAAATCTCTGACCTTGCCTATGATGCAAAGAGACAAAAACTCTACATGGTCTCAGATGAAGGCAGACTCTTTACCTTTAAAGCAAAATTCACTACCAACATAGGGGGCCTTGAACCGATAGCATCGGCAAAACTCAAAAAGAGACATGGCAAAAAATTTAAAAAATGGCGAAAAGACTCAGAAGGCATGACACTCGATGGCAAAGGCCGTCTGCTACTCTCTTTTGAGGGGAAAGCAAAAGTTGCATGGTTTCACAAAAATTCTGAGAAGCAGGGAGAGCAGATACACAAGTACAGCATCCCCAAGGCTTTAAGAAATAGCAAAAACTTCAGATCTAGAAACAAATCCCTTGAAGCACTTGCCTGGCATAAAAAGTATGGCATTCTCACTGTAGCAGAGTGGCCGCTGAAGAAGTACAATAAAAAGAGACAGACCCTGTATGCTTTAAGTGGTAAGAAATGGCACTTCAAAGCAGAACCCGAAGCCAAGTCGGCTGTCTCTGCCATAGAGGTGATGGATGACGGCAATATACTGGTACTGGAGCGCTCTTTCATCTCTTACCTGGAGCCTTTTGTGGTGACGCTTAAAAAAGTCTTTTTGAATGAGTGCAAAAATTCCAATAAGCAAAAAGGAATGTGTAAAACAGAAGTGCTTCTGAAAATGAACAGCCATCAAGGATGGGATGTCGATAACTTTGAAGGTTTGGCACGAGTGGGGAAGAACCGTTACGTGATGATCTCAGATGACAATGACAATTTTTTTCAAAAAACACTTTTGATCTATTTTGAAGTACTGGGCCAAGATGAAAAATAAAATACTTTATGCACTGCTTACGCTGATGTTAATAACGATGGTCTTTTTGGGAAACAGAGCCTATACGCATGCAAAATCTTATGAAGAGGTCACTGCGTCTCTGGTAGAAGAGATGAGTGCAGAAAAACTGGCGAAATTCCAGCTCAAAGAGTTGGCTGAGAACTTCTCTTTTGGTCTCTATAAAAATGATAAAAAGAAAAACCTGGAAGATTTAAAAAATGCAGGCGAAATGCATAAAAAACAGAGCCAGCAGTATACCTTGTATTTTATACTTCTTTTGTTAGGTATTTTGGGTGCCTATTTTCTGCTCTCCTTGCGCGCCTTTACCTTTTTTGGAGCCATTGCTGCGTTTACAACATTGATATTTGGTCTCGTTACCCCTATTATGATGGTGACTATTCATAAAGAGGTGGAGTACCTGGGAGATGTGGTACTATCTTTTGAATCTAAAGGGGTCATAGGTTCTATTGTAAAACTTTTTGACAATGGTGATGTGGTCGTCGCGCTGGTCATACTGCTTTTCTCTGTATTGATCCCTATGCTTAAAACACTCTCTTTGGCTTTTGTTGCGGTTTTTATGCAAACCAAGTTCGCACACGGCATTGTAAAATTTTTCAAGATGCTAGGGAAATGGTCTATGGTAGATGTTTTTGTGGTCGCTACTTTTTTAGTGTATCTGACCGTAGACAAAGGAGAGGTAAGTCGCGCAGAAGTTGAGGTAGGGCTCTACTTCTTTTTGGCGTATGTGATCGTTTCTATGTTAGTGTCTTTGTCTGCGGATAAGATGTTGCATAAACAACTGAAAGCTTAAATCACCATATCGACATCATCATGATCTTCAAAGTATTTGAAGATGCGGTTTCTCTCTTCTTCACTATCTACCGTACAAGAAGCATTGTAGGTAGTGAACTTACCTGTCTTTGATCTGTTTCCTATGGAGCAGAGGTGTTTTTTGTCTCCCTCCATTTTCATGATCTCTTTAATACATTTCTCTAAAGCCTCTTTGTCTCTGCCTATAATTTTGAAGCCCCAGTTGGTCGGGTAGGTGATCTCTGGTTTTTCCTGAGTGTTGTTGTCTAATACTTTCATGGGTACTTCTCCTTATTTTCTATCAAAGTCGCCGGAGTTTCCTCCGGATTT
>DQSX01000072.1 GCA_015663065.1 Sulfurovum sp. | reverse complement strand
GTGATCTCTGGTTTTTCCTGAGTGTTGTTGTCTAATACTTTCATGGGTACTTCTCCTTATTTTCTATCAAAGTCGCCGGAGTTTCCTCCGGATTTATGTTCTAGTTGTACATGTCTGATGATCATACCCTTGTCTATGGCTTTGAGCATATCATAAATAGTCAGCAGTCCTACACTTACCCCTGTGAGAGCTTCCATCTCTACACCGGTCTGGCCGTTGAGCTTTGCAGTGACTGTAAGTTTGAATCCTGGGAGTTCAGGCAACTCTTCTATGTCTGTTTTTACAGAGGTCAGCATGAGAGGGTGACACATAGGTATAAGTGTAGAAGTCTGTTTGCTTCCCTGAATGGCTGCGATGACTGCGGTTTGAAGTACCGGCCCTTTTTTGGCTGTATTGGCGATGACCGTATCAAAGGCAGCTTGACCCACTTCAATAATACCTGATGCTGTGGCAATACGTGTGGTGGCAGCTTTCTCTCCAACGTCGACCATTTTTGGTTTGTTCTGTTCGTCTAAGTGTGTTAAGTTCACAAGTGTTCCTCGTTTTGGGTATTTATTTTTGTATTCTATCATAAAAAATGACGTATATAAAATAATTGTGACGTTAAAATAATGTATATGACGTTTTAAATAGTTTTTAAGTTACTTTTAACATCAGATAGCCTATGATTATGTGAGTGATAAAGGAGAATTATGAACTACGCATATTTAAGACAGATGCCGGACAGTCATACCATGCCTGAACAGCAGCGTAATATTCTCTCTTATGCATTGACTCAGGGTATAGGGATAGACAAAGAGGTTGTGGAGTATTCAAATAAAAATCTTCTTATAGAAGAGAGAGAAAAATTTGAAGAGTTCATGCATTCACTTGAAGAGGGGAGTTCTGTGCTGGTTGACAGTTTGTCTGTACTTTCTAACCGTACAGAAGAGCTGATCAAGATCATCAACTGTATGTTAAGCAGGGAGATCGTGCTTTATATCTCTTCTGCCAAGACAAAACTCAACAGAGAGACCACCGTGGTGGAGATATTTCCTCTGTTGAATGATCTTAGAGAAGCACAGAAAGCGAAGTCTAACCTTATTGGAAGACCAAAAGGAAGCCGCTCTTCTTCAAAATTTGACAGATACCAGCCCCAGATCATCACTTTTTTGAAAGAGGGGATGAATGTCTCTGCTATTTCAAGAGAATTGGGTGTGAGCAGAAGTTCATTAAAAGATTATATTGAGTCAAGAGGATTAAGAGAGTTAATAGAGGGGTCATGGATGGAGATCATACCCGATTCGGATCTGGCAGGCGTGAACAATACACTATTGGTCTGTCCGTTTGAACAAGATAAATTACAACAACAAGAAAGGATACAGTAACATGGAAGCAGTGATCGAAGAAGAAAACAAACCAAAGAAAAATCAGGCAAAAGAGTATTTGAAGGGGTGGATACCTTACCGAATTAAGCGGTATTGGGCCTATATGATCGCAACAGTGATGGCATTGACAATACCGTGGATCACCATAGGAGGGAATCACCTCTTCCTGCTCTCTTTTGACCAGAAGAAATTGCACCTTGTAGGGGTTGCTTTTGATATGCAGGAGCTTTATCTTATGCCGTTCTTGCTGATGTTGCTCTTTTTGGGGATATTCGCAGTCACTGCAGTGGGTGGTAGAGCCTGGTGTGGTTGGGCCTGTCCGCAGACCATCTTCAGGGTCATCTATAGAGATGGTATAGAGACCAAACTTTTGGGTTTGCACAAACGCATTAAGAATAAGCAGAAAAAACCAGATATGTCAAAAACAGAAAATCAGGTAAAAAAAGCCATTGCTATTTTGCTTTGGTCTGTTCTTGCATTTGTTGCTGCAGCAGACTTCCTGTGGTTCTTTGTGCCGCCTGAAGATTTCTTTAGGTATTTGGAAAATCCAACTGAGCATATGATGCTGGTCGGGATCCTCATTGGTACTGCGGCATTTATTATTGTGGATGTGGTATTCATTAAAGAAGATTTCTGTATCTATATCTGTCCTTACAGCCGTGTGCAGTCCGTACTCTATGATGATGAAACGATCCAGGCTGTCTATGATCCAATCCGTGGTGGTGAAATTTACCAGGGGCATGGATATGAGAGAGAAAAGAAGTATAATAAAACAAAAGAACTTTTATCTGTTGAACCTGCAGCAGAGTGTACAACTTGTGAGTCTTGTGTAACGGTTTGTCCTACGCACATTGATATCCGTAAAGGAATGCAGCTAGAGTGTATCAACTGCCTGGAATGTGTGGATGCCTGTACTACGGTCATGGGTGCACTGGGTAAACCAAGTCTGGTTCAGTGGTCTTCTGAGAAAGAGACACTGAGACATGAAGGCAAAACAAATTATTTCAGACCAAAGATCATTGCCTACTTCACGGTATTGCTGATCGTGCTTATTTCACTCTTTGCTATGGGAAGTACCAAAGAGCATATGTTGCTGAATGTCAATAAAACTACAAGACTGTATAAGGTGCTTGACAATGGAGTGGTACAGAATGATTATCTTTTCCTGTTCCAGAATACAGACAGTAAAAAACATAGCTATTATTTTGAGATTATGGACAACGATAAGATTGAAATTATCAGACCAAAAGAGCCATTTAGCATTGCTGCGGGGAAAAAGAGAAAAAAAGTGGTTATTTTGCAAACCAAAGAACAGTTGGCCAATGATGCAAGAAAAGATGTACCGATCCCTGTGACCATCAGAGCTTATGCAACAGATGACAAAGAGAAGATTATTGTAGAGAGACATACAGTATTTGTATATCCTCGTGCTGACCTTCTTAAAAAATAAAGGAGTAGTGATGTCAAGCAGAAAAGTATTGGTACTTGGTGGTGGTTTTGCAGGTGTTGAAGCTGCTATCTACCTCAGAAAACAGGATATGGATGTTACGCTTGTATCTGACAGGGATTATTTTTATATCTATCCTACATCGATCTGGATACCTACAGGCGAAGTGTCTAAAGAGGATATATCTATTCCTCTGGACGAACTGGCATTTTCACACGGCTTTCAGTTGATCGTTGATCCTGTGACAAAACTGGAAGCCAAAGAGAAAAAAGTTACTTTGGCTTCGGGACGTGTACTGGATGCCTATGACTATATTGTTGTGGCACTGGGACAGGATAAACTCAAACACAAGGGCATTGAAAACACACTTTCCATCTGTGGTGCACCGGAAGAAGCAACAGCACTGTATGAGCGTTTGGATGCTTTGGTTAAAAAAGGTTCGGGGAAAATAGCCATGGGCTTTGGCGGAAATCCGAAAGACCCTTCTGCTGTACGCGGGGGACCTGCTTTTGAAGTGCTGTTCAATGTAGATACTTACTTAAAGAAAAAAGGGGTGCGTGACAATTTTGACCTTACCTTTTTCGCACCTATGGCTAAACCGGGACAAAAGATGGGTGAAAAAGCATTGCCTATGATGGATAAGATGTTTAAAATGTCCAATATCCATAAAAAAGTGGGTTCTCCTATCGCTGCTTTTGAAAAAGAGGGGATTCTTTTTGAGGATGGTGAAAAGATAGATTCTGATCTTACCATGTATATCTCGGCGGGGACAGGTAATGACATTGTTGCGCAGTCGGGACTTCCTTTGAGTGAAGCAGGTTTTGTGGTGACCAATGACTATAATGAGATAGAAGGTTTTGAAGGGGTGTATGCCATCGGTGATGCTGCAGCACTTATGGGACCGGAGTGGAAAGCAAAGCAGGGGCATGTGGCTGAGGTTATGGCCAGAAATATTGCATATAACATTTTTCAGCATGCCCAAAATATAGATTCTAAAAAAGGGTATGCGGAGCATATCAATATTCTCTGTGTGATGGATACCGGAAATGGTGCAGCGTTTGTCTATAGAAGCAGCAAAGGAGGAAAGATGATCCCGCTTCCGGTAGTCGGTCACTGGATGAAGAAAGGGTGGGGCTGGTACTGCCGTAACTCCAAACTAGGCAAGATCCCAAGACTACCTGGGATGTGAGACGCGTGAAGCAAATGACACCTGCGTGTCGTTTG
>DQSX01000033.1 GCA_015663065.1 Sulfurovum sp. | reverse complement strand
TTGAGGAGAAAAGTGTAGCCTAAGGCTACAGACTAGGAGAGAATAAGGATTTTAGAAAAGTTGTTGGGATTAATTGGGGTGGTATATATGAATCGGATGAGCTGATGATCACCACAATCTTGACGATGGCAAAGATCTTTCATCTGAAAACTGTGGCAGAAGGTGTAGAGACCAAAGAGCAGTTTGACTTTCTTTTAAAGAATGGATGTGATATTTTTCAGGGCTATTATTTTTCAAGACCATTAAGAAAAGAGCAGTTTAAAGCGTATTATGCTGAGTACAGTGCAGTGAAAAGATCACTTATGGAAGAGACAGCTTAAACAAAAATATAAACGTCGGTACTAATAGAGACGTTTATATTTTGTTATGACACCTCTTCCGTTTTTAACAGTTAATTTTTTTGCTTCAAATGAGACTATTTTGAAGATATGAATCTTGTCACTTACCCATTTTGATTTAAAGCTTGATGCTAAATTGTCAAGAGATTGTTTAGAGACCTGATATACATCTTTTACCGAAGGTACATTTACAGAATTTATAGTATAAATAAGAGCATTTCCTTTTGCTTCCCAGTTACCTGCAATTTCAACACGCAGATCTTTGACATAAGCGGGACCTTTGTTAAGATCCACCAGGATGACAAGCATAAATGTATTGTTGGCGTTAAATTTTAAAGACTCTTTTTCAATGACCTCTGTACCATTGTTCACTGTTCTTAATGAACTGTACCAACTGCCAACAATATCATATGCCGTGACAGCATGTACTTGTCCCATAAAAAGTAAGATGAGTAGAAAAGTTTTAAACATTTTGATCCTTAATTAATAGTTGTAAAGTTTAAATACAATATTATAATCAAATAAGCTGTTATAATATCTATATGAAATATATCCTTTTACTTTTTATTGGTCTTATCTGGGGTTCACAATACGTTTTTAATGCCATAGCCCTGCATGATTTTTCTGCCTTTGGACTGACCGCCTGGCGTATGTTCATAGGCTTTGTGACCTTGAGTCTGCTTATTACTCTGATCCCTGCTCAACGTTCACAGTCACTTGTACTTACTAAAAAACTCATAGGATTGTTCATTGTCATTGGTGCAGCGGAAGCAGCCATACCGTTCTGGCTTATCGGTTTTGGGCAAATGTCTGTCTCCTCTTCTGTGGCGGCGATCATTATGGGGATGATCCCTATGCTGACAGTACTGTTGGAGGTGGGTTTTAAAAAAGGGCATAAAACCTCTGTCTATGAGATCATCGGTATGACGCTGGCTTTTGTGGGCCTGATCGTATTGGTGAACCCTTCGGCAGATGATTTTGCCGGGTCTGCACTTGGCTATGTTGCCATCTTTATGGCAGCAGCCTGTTTTGCTCTGGCACTCATTCTGATGGAGAAAATTCCTCGAGAGATCTCTTCTGTGCATGCCACATGTTTTATACTGGCTGTTTATGCACTGCCGATGCTTTTGATCTGGTTTTTAAATTCACCTGTGATGCCTAGGGGCAAAGAGAGTATACTTTCTGTGTTGATCATAGGTATTTTTTCTTCAGGGATCGTCTATATTTTGTATTTGAATCTCATAAGGGTATCGGGACCGACATTTACTTCTTTAAGTAACTATATCGTACCGCTGGTAGGTACTTTTATGGGCGTATGGTTCCTTTCTGAACCTTTTACGTCCAATATTGCTTTTGCACTGTTGTTCATTGTTTTAGGGTTATTTATCGCCAATATAAAAAAACAGCAGTAAGTACTTTTACTTTCTGTCTCCGTAATACGGTCTGGAATAGGGTGCGACACTAGACTCTGAATCAAAATCATAGCCAAAAGGCAGATAGGTATACGGGAGTTGATAATAGTTGAGGATCTTGCTTGTCTTGTGCCAACCCATGGATTTGAGTACTTCTGATGTATTGATACCCACACCGACATAGGCGACACGCTCTTTGCTATTATAATTGTTACGGTCCTGGTATCCTCTTGTGTAATACCCAAGCTGTAGTTCTAAATACTTCATAGGCGTATCTTCCATCTCTTCAAATCCGGAAAATTTCAAAGCAAAGAGGTACTTCATAGAGTTATACTGGGTAAAGATATCGACATCAGAGTTGAAATCAGGGATATACTCTAAACGAAGATCCAGTTTTGATTTGACAGAGGGGTATTTTTCACGTACATAATAAAAAGCTGCACCTGCTGTGTTCATGACCAGGTCCTCATATGAGAAACCCTGTGAGGAACTGAAAGAGTCACCCACTTCCATCATCCCCTGGAACACCCATGAGGTGATCGGTCCGTAGAGCAAAGAATCGTCTTCACTCATACCCCAGTATTCATACAAAGAAGCAAAACCCAGTGACCAGAGATAGGTAGAGTAGAGGTGACCTAATTTATCGGCACCGCCATATTTGGTATCTTTCCCGAACCATCCTTCATTTCGCATGACCGGTTTGCTATCGAAATAGTCCCAAAAAGTAGTACCCCAGGCAGCTATGACACCTGCACCGATAATATTTGTATAGATCACTCTCTGTTTTAATTCTTCATCTGTCAGAGGCTGTTTGGGCTTAAATGTAGCGATCTCCCAGTAGGTTCTCTCTTCTGTCCCGATAGTCTCTGTAGATTCAGTTTCTGTAATAGTACCAGTATCGATCTGACCACCGGTAAGCAGGCTTGCCGTAACCATTGAGGTCAAAAGTAGTTTTTTCATGTGTTGTTCTTCCTGTCCGATAAATAATGCACATAGTATATCTTAAAGAATATAAGATATGAGGGTATTTGAATTATTTAACCTTTTGGGCAATAAGATGGATCGCCATGCCGTAAGACGTTGAGTTATTGTAACGGGTCAAAACCCTGAAGTTCTTTCCTCCCATATAGATATCATCATGTGTCTTGTTGCGTGTTTTTAAAAGGTAGGCTCTAGGCTCTTTAAAACGCTTTTTGGGCTTGACTCCGGCCTTATAGATGGTGGAAGTAGCAAGGGTACGTCTATGGCTTGTTTTGAGTCTTTTGAAACGTTTTCCCTTGTAAGTGGTAGCCACAGCGACTACATGTCCGTTTCTCCAACCGTTCTTATGCATGAATTTTGCAATAGAACCGATACAGTCTTCTACATCCCAAGGGTCTGTTTTTCCGTCACCGTTAAAATCTGAACGGTGTTTTCTGGCCATAGAAGGTACTTGCTGTACACAGCCCATTGCACCGGCAAATGAACCTTCCAGTTTTGTGATGTTGTACCCTTTTTCACGTGCATATAAAAAGAGGTGTTTAAATTCGGATTTAAAGAATTTTTTCATACGGTTGGGATGAAAGGCGAGGGTTGCCAGAGCATCCAGTATGTTGTAGTCTCCGGTGTATTCACCAAACTTACTCTCCACACCCATGAAGCCTACGATGTAGTTCATGTCGACTTTGTATTGTTTGCTGGCTCTTTTTAGCGTGCGGTAGTACTTTTTCTTGAATTTTTTTGCTTTTCTCAAACTCACCGGGTCAAGTACATGTGCTTTATAGCGTTCCCAGGAACCATTGGTCGTTCCGACTTTATATTTCCCTGTATATCGGGCAAGTGTATCTCGGTCAAGTTTGGCATGTTTCATCACAGAGACCATATAAGAGCGTTTGAAATGGTGTTTTTTCACCATCATATTTATAAAGTTCCTTACCTCTTTTTTTGCCATGTAGTTGTATTTTATCGGAGGTCTGTCATCGTTAGCCATGAGTATGAATGGGATCAGTATGGCAAGAAGCAAGAGTTTGATTATTTTCATTTTTTTCCTTTTTTTGTCATTCTGAACTTGATTCAGGATGATGTGTATATATTATTTAGTATTAATAGTGCATCTCTATAGATAGGTTCATCGATGAAACCATACTTATCATCCATGAATCCATTGATGTTTTGAGATGATTTCATTTCAAACTGTGTTTTTATATGTTTGGCTCTCTCAATTTCCAGTGAGCTGATAGCAAAAACCTCATTGGCTACCGCAACCTGTTTGGGACCCATGCAGGCTTTAGATTCAAAGCCCATCATTTTTTCATGTGCACACCATTGTTTAAATGTCTCTGTGTCATTGTACTCTTGAAACATAAAAGAGACGGGGTGAATACCGGCTGTTTTAGCATCAACAAGAAATTTGGAAAGAATGTAGTCAATGGTCGGGTTTCCAAGTGAGACTATAGACTGTGGCAGACCCAGTGAGGTAAGCAGGTCTAAAATACCAAGATTGGCAGTTGTCAGTCTCTCATCGATACGCAGTTTACTCAGGTTTTCAAAGGCTTCTTTTGTCTCTAAAGAGATATGCAACTCTTTATCATCGCCGAGCAGGGTAAGCGCCTGAGCGATCTCAGTCTGATCTTTGACTTTTGCCAGACGTATGGCATCAAAAGAGAAGTCATTGAGATAGGCAATCTCTTCTGCACCACCTTCATGAAGCGGGTTGGTACGTACAATGATGAAAGAGTTTGAGTGCTCCATATGAGAAAGAAAAAGTGCAATGTTATGCAGTGCCTCTTTTTTACGGGAGGGGGCAATGGCATCTTCAAGATTGAGGGTGATCATATCTGCATTACTCTCATCCATGCGGTTCAAATGTTTGAGCTGCAGGGGATTTAGCATCATGTTTGAACGTCTTTGTTTGTGTGAACATGAAGGCTTATAGGCACTTCCAAAGGTATTTGGGACTTTTTCTATATTATTAAATATCATATATTATCTCGGCTGACATTTTCGTCTTCCATAGAACCAGCCGTCTTTGTAATCTATGTCAGAATTAAAGAGGGTAGAGTCTTTTGTATATTTGCCTTTTGCTGTGGCACAGCCATCTGTTACGGCAGCATGAAACAGTGGGCTTTTTTGAGTAATGTCGATCTTGTCATTGCGTGAAGGTACGTTTTTTATTTCTGTCGGTTGCACTTGTACGGGTAGAGGTTTTGGTGTAGGAACGGTTGAAGAGGTACAGGCAGAAAAAAAGAGTGATAAGATTGCCAATGAAATCATGTTGATACTACTATACATTTGTGTCCTTATTAACTTTGGTATATGCTTTAATGATATAATTGCATAGTTATTCTTATAAGGTACTAATATGAAAATTTTAAAAATAGTGATCACGATGCTATTACTTTCACAACTCTCTTCTGGAGATGGCAATATTACGCAGGCACAGCAGAAAAAGCTTGATAAGGCATCCAAGGTTAAACCTTTGAGTAAAACAAGGTTTTGGGTGACCCGTGATAACGGTGATGAATACGAAATGAACCTTAAAGGAAAAAATTTTATAGTGGTATCGTTAAGAGAGAAAAATGCAGACGGGCTTCTTTATGCTGTTGACAAAGATGGTGTTGTTTGGAGAGCAGACAATATCTCTTCGGGAAAAATGGGACATGAAACGCCTTCGAGCATCTACCCCTTGCTTTTTAAAAAAGAGGCACATGCTTCAGAAGAGAATCCAAGCAGGTCTGGTCGTAACAACATGGATCTGAGCCTCTGGTTCACCTACCGTGGACATGCCATACATCTTGGAAACCCCAATGCCCCTTCCCATGGCTGTATTCATGTGGGTAGAAAAGGAGCAAGAGCACTTTTTGACTGGGCAAATACAGAGACAAAGATCGTCATTACCAGAGAGCGTTACCTTCCTTTTGTAAGAAGAGATCTTGCTGAAGTAGGGTACAGGGCTTCAGATGCGCCCAAAAGAATACAGCAGTATTTGAAAGCAAATCCTCTTACAGCACCTGTTGTTGAACAAGCAGAACAAAATCAAAGCAATACAGCTGTTGAAACCTCTGCAAAAGATCTGTTTTAATGTTTAGATATTTTATCTTTTCTGTTTTCCTGCTCGTTTCTCTTTCTGCAAGACAGGAGTTGCATCCTGTAAAAGCCTGTCCTGCTTTTAACAATATGAAACATACAAAAAATTCTCACAATGTGATACTTGATCTTTCTAAAAAATATACCATTTTGGATCATCATAAAGGTCAAAATCTCATTCTTGTCAAAGGAGAGCAACCTGCACAGAGATGGGTGGATGAGGCTTGTTTTTCAAAATCTTTACCTTCGCAAAACGCTGTAGATGAAGCGATTGCAAAAATAGGGAAAGAGCCCTATAAAGCACCACATACTAAAAAATATGAAAATAAAGATGTGTTGCAGGGAAATCTTTTGGCACTCTCCTGGCATAATGCTTTTTGTGAAACACATCGAAACAGAAAAGAGTGTAGAAAACCTTCACTCTCTGTGGGTAAAGGCAAATACAGACAAAAGCATTTTGTCTTACATGGTCTGTGGCCTCAACCCAGAAGCAATGTCTACTGCAATGTTGAAAAAGATTTTGTCAATGCAGATAAACACGGCCAATGGAGAGACCTTCCCTGTCTGGCAATGGATGATGAGATAGAAGAGAGGTTAGACAAAGTGATGCCCGGATTTGCTTCTGACTTGCATAAACATGAGTGGGTAAAACATGGCACCTGTTACGGTACGGATCCTCAAACATATTTTGAAGATGCTGTCTCCTTGGTCGAGCAGTTTAATGATTCTAAAGTGGGAGATTACTTTTCTAAGAACATAGGCAAAGAGGTAACACTTAAACAGATCAGACACCTGTTTGACAGAAGTTTCGGTGTAGGTGCAGGTAAGCGGGTAGAGATGAAATGTAAAAAAGGGCTTGTTACTGAGCTTTGGTTACATTTGGGTTCCGGGTCTGTTGATCTTCGTACACTGCTCCATAGTGGAAAACAGGTACATAGCCGTTGTCAAAAAGGGCGTATAGACAGGGCCGGGTATGGCAGATAAAGCAGAGGTACTCGAAGCACTCAAACACGCTAATGTCTTTTTGACAGGCGGTGCAGGGGTTGGTAAAAGTTACATTACCAATGAGGTGATCACCGATTACCGCAAACGCGGCAAGCAGGTGGTCTCTCTTGGTTCTACAGGTGTCTCTGCTGTGAACATCGGCGGGTTTACCGTACACAGTTTTTTTGTTTTTGGGATCGCTGCAAATTTTGATGAGTTGGCTGCGGGAGATAAGCGTGCCAAAAAGAGACTCTCCGATCTGAAAAAGGTACTCAAAGCGACCGATCTCATTATCATAGACGAAATTTCCATGGTCAGTACAGACTTGCTTGACATGATCGCTTACAGGCTGAACAACTACGGGTACCTTGGCAAAGTGCTTTTTGTGGGAGATTTCTTTCAATTGCCTCCTGTGCAGAAACAGAACAGCAGAAACGATGTTTTTGGTGACAAGCTTTATGCTTTTGAGTCTATGGCATGGGATCGTTTTGACCTGATGGTCATAGAGCTTACAGAGATGAAACGTACTACCGATGCAGAGTTCACACACATTCTTTCAAAAGTGCGTAAAGGGCTTTGCGATGAAGAGGTGGTAGCTTTTATGCTTAGACTGTGGAACAATGAAGGTTTGGAAAAAGACCCGACCTATCTTTACGGACGGAATCTGGAAGTGGAACAGACCAACCGTGCGAAGATCAATGAACTTGAAACAGAAGAGACCATTCTTTTTGCCAATGTGGAAATGTTTGCTAAAGTGCATGAGAAAAAACTGCTTGGCTGGAAAAAGATGCTGCCGATCTCTGAACAACTTACACTCAAGGAGGGTGTTCCTATACTATTTACTGTGAACAAGTGGGGAAAATTTGTGAACGGTGAGCGAGGTATTCTCAGAAAGATAGAAGAAGACCATCTTATTGTAGAAAAAGATGATGAATACGTCAGAGTAGAAAGGCATGAGTTTGATCTTTTAGATATGGCAGTCAAAGAGGACGGCAGCATAGAGACCATAGCTCTTGCCACACTCTCACAATTCCCTCTTAAACTGGCTTATGCAGTGACCATACATAAATCGCAGGGAATGAGCATAGACAACCTGGTTTGTAATGTAGACAACATTTTTGCACCTTCTCAGTTCTATGTCGCTATATCAAGAGCCATAGATCCTAAAAAACTCAAGATCGATTTTGGAAAAGGGGATCTTTCACAATATTTGCACCGGGTGGTGCATGTAGACCACAGAGTTGTAGAATATTATGACAGAATACAGAGTAGAGGATAGATATCAGATAATATTGGTTAAAATACACTATATTAATGAACAAAGATAAAAATGAAAGTTAAACATATTGTATTTACAGCGCTACTTGCACTGGCATTTAGCAGCTCTGCGACTGCTATGAAAAAACAATTACAAAATTAGATGCTGAATTGAGTAAGCTCTATTAATCCTAAGAAGCATAAAAGCTTTCTCCTTCGGCCTCATGAGAGGTGAAAGGAGAGTAAGTACTCACTTTCTAGCCTTTAATGCCGTCTGCCCTAGGCGTTACTAAAAATCCAAAAAATACTTTTATATAGATCATGAATGGCACAGCCCAGAGTATGGCTGACCATAGATAGAGTTGGCTCATATACTCGTCAAAGAAGGGTATCAACCCTCTCATAAGTGTAGCAATGATCATCAAACCAACCATAAGGTGGGTGTATATGTTTGATGTCAAATGCCGTCCAGTGTGTATCCACCCGATGATGATCATGATCATCAGGTAAGCCAATCCCAAACCACCAGAGGTGGGATATAGGGGTCAGTCGCTACCTTAAAAACACCATAAGAAACCCAACAATTCTACCGATATTTGCTATAAAGGTCTAGGGGTCAGGTCTAGTGGTCTGGTGATAACGATAACCCATGGAAATATCGTAACCTAAAGTAACAAAACGCTAAAATTACCTATGTCATCAAACCCAAGACTCA
>DQSX01000034.1 GCA_015663065.1 Sulfurovum sp. | reverse complement strand
CCATTGTCATAAAAAAGTTTTATATGCCCATTGGCTTTTTTATCATTCACATAATAATATTCAGAGATCACATGACCATTTTTGTCCCATACGATGGATGGTCCGTTCAGTTTGCCTGCAACATAGTTTCTTTCACTCTCTTTTTCACCTGTCAAATACCATGTTCTGCTCAAACCGTCAAGCTTATTCTCTTTCCAGTTAAGCATCTTTGCCAAGTAAGCATTTTCATACCATTGCTCTTCTAAACCGAATTTTTTATTGTGATGTATTTGATACTTTTTTGCCAATTGGCCATTTTCATACCACCTCTTGACATAGCCTTCAACCTCACCGAAGTTCCATTCGACTTCTCTGCCTAACTGGCCATTCTCATACCACTCTTGACTCGTACCATCTATTTGACCGCCAATCCACTTGGTTAAGTTTTGACGCTGGCCATTGGGATAATACTTGACAACGACACCATCAATGATTTTACCGTCATCCTTGTTTATGGCGATTTCATCTTTAAATGTTACATCTTTAACATCATCAACTTTTTCTGTAGAGAGAATGAATTTAAAGAAAAATATGATCAATAATACAATAGTGATCAGCATAAATATAATCACTCTTAACCAGACATTTTTCTGTTTGGGCTTATTGTTTATCTCTTCTGGTCCATTCGGACCTTGCTCTGTCATTTCTACTTTTTCAGGCTCTTTTTTCATACTTTTCCTTTATGATCACAATTTTATAGAAAATCTACTTTGGTTGAACTTCCTAGAGAAATAGAGGTATAGAAATATATATTTTGTATTGGAGAAATAGTTTTTTCTGAAAAATAATGATTTTATGTAATTAAGTAGTGGCGGACAAGGAGGGATTCGAACCCTCGGTACCCGTGAGGATACACGCCCTTAGCAGGGGCGCGGATTCAGCCAGCTCTCCCACTTGTCCATCTGTTTTGTGGATGGGATTATAATGCATTTGGCTTAAATTAAAGCTTAAAAAACAGGACTTTACTGTATGATTTCAAAAAATAAAGAGGAATAGTATTATGTTTCAAAAATTAGCACCACTTATCGTTCTGGCACTTTTTGCAGCAGCTGTGTATTTTATGATCGGCGGTATGAAAAGTGCGATGGATATGGCTGATCATAAAAAGGTCAAACAAGAACAGAAAAAGTAGTGCTACACTCCAGACATTACTTTTAAAATCTCTTCTACTTTTGACCGGGGATCACTCTCTTTATAGATAGGCCTTCCCACTACGGGGTAATCCACACCCTCTTTGGCAGCCAGCTCAAGCGTTGCTACACGCTGCTGGTCTCCTGCATCTTCTCCAAAAGGTCGAATACCCGGGCAAAGTGTTAAAAAGCTGTCGGAAGTGGCATTTTTAATGGCCCTGCTCTCAAATGTAGAACAGACAACCCCGTCCAAACCATTTTCATAAGACATTTTGGCAAACTGTTCTGCTTTTTCGTCTATACTTTTTTCATAGACTGCTTTAAAATGCTCTTCATCAAAAGAGGTCAACGCTGTCACTGCCAGTACTAAAGGTCGATCTTCATACCCTGAGAGTCTATCCATCACTGTTTTCATAGCCACAGAACCCGCACTTGCATGAATATTAAACATATGGACACCAAGTTTGGCTATCTCTTCTGCTGCATCTGCCATAGTATTGGGGATATCATAGAGCTTCAGGTCCAGAAATATTTTAAAATCAGGATTGATCTTTTTGAGTGCTTCTATAAAGTTTTTACCATCGCGAATATATGTACGAAAACCTACTTTCATCCAGACATCATACGATTTGAGAGACTCTGCAAGAGCCAAATTTTCTTCAGCAGACGGTAGATCAAGTGCTACACATAGTTCCATTGTTAAACCTCTTATATATTCTTTGGGTATAATAATAACCTAATTTCACTAACTAAGGACTAAACAACATGTTTGGAAAAAAGACAAAACGATACGACATCCCTCAAGATGTGATGGATACATACCAATACGCCAAATTTAACACTTCCAAAGGTACGATCTGGGCTAAACTCTACCCGGATGATGCACCCAACACCGTAGCAAACTTTGCACACCTTGCCAATGAAGGTTTTTACAACAACTTAAAATTCCACAGAGTGATCCCGGGCTTTATGGCTCAGGGTGGTTGTCCGCATTCAGGACCATCAGGCAACCCTGCTATGGCAGGAACAGGCGGACCAGACTGGGCTATTGACTGTGAAACAGACACCAGTACCCAGCCACACAGAAGAGGAACACTCTCTATGGCCCATGCAGGACCGAACACAGGCGGAAGCCAGTTCTTCATTACCTTTGTACCGACACCACACCTTGATGGTGTGCATACAGT
The DNA here is from genome assembly GCA_015663065.1 of Sulfurovum sp. Taxonomy (GTDB): domain Bacteria; phylum Campylobacterota; class Campylobacteria; order Campylobacterales; family Sulfurovaceae; genus Sulfurovum. Next base: position 4,485 of record DQSX01000034.1, on the reverse strand, counting down.
ATTTGGTGCGATCGAAGAAGATGATACAGATTCATTTATGGTACTTGACACTATTGAACAGAATGATACTATTGAGTCTATTGAAATAGTTGCTTCAAAAGCATAATACAATCATAGCAGGGTGCGTTAAAACGCACCCTACATAAGGAAAAATATGTTTGGATATTACAGAGTTGCAGCAGCTGTTAACAAAACAACCGTAGCAAACCCGAAGAAAAATGCTGAAGAGATCTTAACACTCATTCATAATGCCTGCGACAAAGAGGTTTCTGTCATTGTATTCCCGGAGCTTACACTCACAGGATACACTGCCAGTGATCTTTTTTTAAATCAAACACTTCTTGCTTCACAAAATGAATCGCTTTATGATATATTAAATAATATAAAAGAGATCAATACCATTGTTATCGTCGGAATAGCCGTACTTGAGGCAGATAGACTCTATAATTGTGCAGCTGTACTGCAAAGCGGAAAGATACTTGGAGTTGTGCCTAAATCCTACCTCCCCAACAACAAAGAATTTTACGAAAAACGTCAATTTGTATCGGGACGTGACATTGTCAGAACTACAGTAGAATTTTTAGATGAAGAAGTACCTTTTGGTGTGGACCTTCTTTTTACAGACAAAGCAGACTTGACTTTTGGTGTGGAGATCTGTGAAGATCTTTGGGCTGTGACACCTCCGTCTAACCATATGACAAGTAACGGTGCCAACCTGCTCTTTAATCTCTCAGCAAGTAATGAACTCATAGGAAAGCACGAGTATCGTGAAGAGTTGGTACGCACACAGAGTGCTAGATGTATGGCTGCCTATGTCTATGCATCAGCAGGTGTGGGCGAATCAACCACCGACACAGTCTATGGGGGGCATGCCATCATCTCTGAGTATGGATCTACAGTGGCTCAAAATGAACGTTTCACTCTTGAGAATTCTCTCATCACAGCCGATATAGACCTTGAACGTCTCAGATGGCTTCGCATCAATGAGAGTAGTTACAGTGACGGCAGAAGAAAAAAGACAAGAACAATACAAGTATCTGCCCTGCCGAAAATCTCTTACATTCAAAGAGAGATCAGCCCTCACCCTTTTGTACCCTCACAGTATGCAGACAAACAGCAGCGTTGTAATGAGATCGTGCATATACAGGCTCATGGTCTCATAAAACGTATGACCCACGCACACATCAAAAAAGCGGTCATCGGTATAAGCGGTGGTCTTGACTCTACCCTGGCCCTGCTCTCAACACACAAAGCCTTTGAGATCATGGGCTGGGATAGTAGGAATATCATTGCCGTTACCATGCCGGGATTTGGTACCACAAGCCGTACCAAATCCAATGCAGTAAAACTTTGTGAGGCTCTGGGTGTCACACTCAAAACTGTGGATATTACAGACATTTCACTAAAAGAGTTTGAAGCCATAGAACATGATAAAAATGAGCATAGCGTCACTTACGAGAATGTACAGGCGAGAGCCAGAACTTCCATTCTCATGAATATGGCAAATAAAGAAGGCGGTCTTGTCATAGGTACAGGCGATCTAAGTGAAATTGCATTGGGTTGGAGTACCTACAATGGTGATCATATGAGTATGTATGCGCTCAATTCCGGCATACCTAAAACACTCATCAAATATGTCATAGAATATTTTAAATCAAATGCCTCTATTTCGGATATTATTGACGACATTTTAGATACTCCTATAAGCCCGGAACTGCTCCCGCATAAAGAGGATGAAATTGTTCAGGAGACAGAAGAGATCGTAGGTCCTTACGAACTGCACGACTTCTTTTTATACCACTTTATAAAGTATGGAGCAAAGCCGTCTAAAATTTTACACTTAGCGTCTATAGCGTTTGATACTAAATACGATGAAGATACAATAAAGCAGTGGTTAAGGCTCTTTTTAAGACGTTTCTTCACACAGCAGTTCAAACGAAGCTGTATGCCTGACGGTCCAAAAGTAGGTACGATCTCTCTAAGTCCAAGAGCCGATTGGAAGATGCCTTCAGATGCAGATGTTGAGGTTTGGCTGAAAGCCTTAGATAACAATAACTAACAAAAGAGAGAAGATGACTAAAAAAGAAGACCATATTGCACTATTCATAGATTGTGACAATATTTCACATAAAGCCATAGAAGGCATCATCAATGAGCTGAGTAAATACGGAGTGGTAAACATTCGTCAGGCCTACGGAAACTGGACCAAAGACAATTTGAAGAACTGGGAAGACAAACTTTTGGAATTTGCCATAAAGCCCATACAGCAGTTTGACTACTCACGCAACAAAAATGCCACAGACATACTCATGACCATCGATGCCATTGACCTGCTGCATACAAAAGACATAGATGCCTTTGCCTTTGCCACGTCTGACTCTGACTTTACCCCTGTGGTCATGCGTGTACAAGCTGAGGGCATTAAAGTCTTTGGTTTTGGGGAGAAAAAAACCCCTAAACCTTTTATGGCTGCCTGTTCACAGTTTATTTTTACAGAAAAGCTTATGGTCACTGCTGTAAGTGAGACTGCAAGTTCAAGTGGTACAAGAACTACAACAGCACGAAAAAATGCCAAAGAGTTAAGACAAGATACCTGGCTGGTCAATGTACTGCGAAATGCTGTAGATCAGACGATGGATGAGTATGGTTGGGCTAACCTTGCCGAAGTGGGCATATATATCAATAACTCCACCTCTTTCTCCCCCATTAACTTTGGGTATAAAAAGTTGAGTAATCTTATTAAAGAGATAGACCTTTTTGATATTGGTTTTGATGAATCAAATAAACAGATGCGGATAAAAGACAAGCGTCTGAGTTAGTCTTCAGTCACTTCCCTCTTTTTCTTTACTTTTGATTCAGGCTCTACAAACTCAGTTTTTATCAGCCCTGCTTCATGCAGAAATTGTGAAGGCTTGTAGTCTATCTTCTTCACTCTGTCATATTTGGCCAGAGAGAGATAGAGTTTGTCCATGGCACGTGTTACAGCCACATAAAAGAGTCTTCTCTCCTCTTCAATGCTACTCATCATCTTTCTGTTGGGAAACCTTCCATCTACCAGGTCCACCACAAAAACTTCGGGAAATTCAAGCCCTTTACTCGCATGTACGGTCAAAAGATTCACCCCCTCGCCTTCACTCAGTTCACCTCCGCCCAGCACCATAGCATTGACAAAACGTCTTAGCTCGCTGTAGGGACGGGAAAGATCTAAAAGCAGACGGGCTTTTCTCTCTATACGCTCTTTTGCCTCTCTCTTTTTCTCTCTATCCAACTCTCCGGATTTTAAACGGCCTCTCTGGGTGGAGAGCATTTCAACAATGCCTCCGTAGAGATCAGACTTTATCATGGTTCTGAGTATTTGTGCTGGGTTCTCCAAACCTTTGACCGAAGTCATTACACCATGAAAGTCTTTAAAGAACTTTACGCCGTCCTGTATGATCTTGGGGTGTTTAAGCAAGGGGTGTCCATAAATGTTAGGATGCAGATCAAGATGTTTAAATCTTGTGGCAGAACCTATCTCATGGTCATCATCAAAAAGTCCCAATTGGACATTTTTGTTTGGGTTGAGCTTAGGCAGATCATGCACCTGAGGGTAGAGAACCCCCTGCATAAAAGAGCCGTTGCCAAAATGCAGGAAACACTGAAAAAACTCTTTTGAGAGTGCAGAACCGACCCCTGAAGCGTACTCAAATACATGTATGAATGCCATCATATCTTTAGGATTGACCATCAAAGAGAGAAGATCAAGCAGGAATTTGATCTCTTTGGCATCAAAAAAACTTGTTCCCCCTTTTCTCTTACAGGGGATCCCTACTTCACGCAGACAGGCTTCAATGCCGTCTGCAGAAGAGTTGTTCCTGAAAATAACTGCTATCTGCTCATTGGGGACATGGGTATGTTTAATCGTATCTGCAATGGACTTGTACTGTTCAAAAAGATCATTATACATAAGCAGTCTGGGAGGATGGGTCTTTCCGTGTCTGCCTACTTCCAGTTTTTTAGGGTAGATACGCTTGTTTCTCTCTATGACACGGTTCGCCAATGAGAGTATGGGTGCTGTAGAACGGTAATTGGTCTTGAGTGTAAAAACCTGAGCATTGGGATAGCGTTTTGAATAGGTAGCGATATTCTCTATATTCGCCCCGTTAAACGCATATATACTCTGATCATAATCACCTACACAAAACAGGGAACTTGGTTTGAGTGTATCTATAAGCGCACCCTGCAGTGTGTTGGTGTCCTGATACTCATCGACCAGTACCTCTTCATAATGAATCGTCTCTCTCTCCAAATGACTTTTCATACGCAGCAAAAGGTCATTGAAAGAGGCAAAACCATAGTCTATCTTTTCGCGTTCAAACTCCTCTGTTATATCCATATAGGCATCCATGATCACCTCATGTTCAGGATATTTTTCTAAAAACCATACATCAAAGCCATCCAGTGAGGCATTTTGGTACAAAGAGTACATTTCATACAGATAAGTTG
>DQSX01000149.1 GCA_015663065.1 Sulfurovum sp. | reverse complement strand
TTTTTCATTATCTATCTCCAAGGATACCTCGTCCATAATCTATGATTTGGGCGAGGAGGAATTGGTAGAGCTGATAAAAAGGACTCAAGATGAGAAAATTTACAACAGCGTTATTGACTGGGGCATCTCTATTATTATTCACAGCATGTGGTAGTAGTGGTGGTAGTGGTGGAGGAAGCACAACAAAGACTATGGTACCTATAACTGAGGAAAATGCAGATACTGTAATTTCATCCACCGTTCAATCAATAAGCGGTATTATGGAAGTTGGTGACATTACTCAAAGTAATGATTCATCCAATATTGTCAAAGCAACTACACATTTAAGCAAGCTAGGTAATATCGCTTCTGCAAATATGGAGCCAGGTACACTTGCTGAAAGTGGTACAGAGCAGTGTAGTGATGGTGGTTCAGTATCATATAATGGTAATGAGACTTCAGGCGGAACGGTTACCTTTAGCCAATGTGAAGAATACGGGACAACAATTAATGGTACAATGACCATATCTATTAATGGTGCAGAGACAACGACTATAATGACAAATTTTAGTGTTAAAACGTCTTATGCAGAAGTATATTACTCAAATGCCACAATGGACTTAAATACAAATACTTATGACATGTCTGTGACAGCAACAGGTTATACTATTGAAGATGGCGATAGATATGATTTTGAAAACTATTCACTTACAAAGTCTGGCAATAGCTATACATTCTCAGGTTTAATAAAAACTGACTGTATGGGTGGATGGGTTGAGATAAAAACAAATAAAGCACTTGTGATGACAGAATATTCTTGTCCAACTGCAGGTGAAATTGTTTCAGTTGGTAATAATTCAGAATTAAAGATGGTATTCAATGCTGATATGAGTGTAGATATTTCTGTAAATGGAAATCTCTATAACACATATAGTGATTGTGAAGAACTTCCAGAGAGTGTCTGCGACTAACAATATAAATTTAAACTATACAGGAAGAGAGTGATTCTCTCTCCTGTACATAACTTCAGTACTTCAGAATTGAGAAAATTTGCTTTCTGTTCTGGGGTATATGTTTGACCTTTTTTTCGTGCCATATTATTCTCCTAAAATTCTTCTATATTATAGCTATTTTAGGAAATAAATTTTCGCAAAAAATTGTCCAGATTTTTCAGGGCATTATCAATCTATAGTTCTATATCTATGGTAACTAAATGTTACTTAATGCATATATCTGCTAAGATTATTTTATATAACAAAAAAACAATAGACAGGAATAAATAAAATGAGACTTCCAAGTGATAAAACCCTCTACAAAATACTGCTTTTTCTACTCTTTGGTATGGTCATACTGGGTATACTGTTTGATACAGATTTTAATTAAGGAGAGATGGTGCGTGAAAATTTATTTGAAATGGGTGCTGACTTCGGAGATGACTGGTCTGCTGACAATAAAAACACACCTGCTAAAAAAATCTCTACAGAAATAAAAGCGCCGGAGAAACACCAACTCCATTTTGCAAAAGAGAAGCGCAGGGGAAAAGTGGTGACGATCGTGAAGCCATTTTATTTGAGAAGCAATGACTTAAAGGCAGTGCTAAAAACAGTAAAGAAAAAGTTAGGGACAGGAGGAACCATGAAAGAAAATACTCTGGAGTTCCAGGGAGAGCTGCAGGTGCAACTCAAAACCATACTGGAAGGTTTAAACTACAGGTTCAAACGCTAACTCCTAGCCCTTTACATTTCTGGCAATAGAGACAAATCGCTTAAAGGTTTCAAAATCCTGGAAGAGTGATTCTTCTTCTATCACTTCAGGGATTAGTTTGATCCTTCTTAACATATCTTGCGGCTGTTTTTGTATGCCTGTAATAAATACTTCAATACCACGTTTTTCAAGGTCAAGTACGGCATCTTCTATGGCATACATACCACTCTGGTCTATGTAGGGTACATCTTCCATGCGAAGTACGACTGCTCTGACTTTAGGAAGCTCTGAAATGATCTGTGAAAAATAAGAGGTAAAACCAAAAAAGATAGGTCCCTTGAATGTTTGCACATATATTTGTCCCCTGTCTGAACCTTCACCTTCAAGCAACTCACCTGATGACTCATCCATTGGTCGGGAATGGGCTCTCTCTTCCGCCACATCACCCATTTTTTTCATAAACAAGACAGAAGCCATGACCATGCCCACAGCTACAGCCTGCAGAAGGTCAACAAAGACTGTCAAGACCAAAACAATAACCATGATCACCGCTTCTGAGCGTGGTACATCTGTAATATGTTTTAAGCCTTTATAATCGATGATCCCCAAACCTACCGTGATCAAAATACCCGCAAGCACAGGCAGAGGTATAAGCGAAGCATATTCAGAGGCACCCAAAAGCACAAGGAGTAAGCCAAGACCGTGAATAACACCTGAAAGTTTTGTGCGACCACCGGCATCAATGTTGACTACTGTTCTCATAGTTGCCCCTGCACCCGGAAGTCCACCAATGAGACCTGCACCTATATTACCAATACCCTGACCTATCAGTTCACGGTTGGAATCATGTTTTGTCTTTGTTTTATTGTCTGCGACCACCGATGTCAAGAGTGAATCGATCGCACCCAAAGCTGCCAGTGTCAATGCCGGGATGACCATGACCATAGGATGGTGCCAGTCCATAGAGAGCAGAGTATTTAAGTGCACCTCAGGCAAACCTCTGGGGATGTCACCAATATTGGGGACATTAAGTCCGGTGGCAACAGCTACTATGGTTAAGCCTATAAGGGCTACCAGAGTAGAAGGTACCTTTTTGGTTACTTTAGGGAAAAGGTATATGGTAGCAATGGTTGCCAGAGAGAGCAGCACCGCCTGCATATTCATCCCTGATCCAACCTCACCGATGGAACCGAAGATATCTATGATCGCGGGGGGTGACTGCATGCCAAAAAAAGGAAATATCTGCTGGAAGATAATGATCAGTCCAATTCCTGACATAAACCCAGAAATAACCGGGTAAGGCATATAACGGATATACTGTCCGATGCCTACAAGCCCCATAAGTATTTGAAAGATCCCTGCCAGAACAAAGGTCGCAACGATCGTACCAATGGCAGCTTCAAGTGAACCGTAAATAGCTATCTCTCCGGCTATGATCGCTGCTGCGACCACGGCCATAGGTCCTGTCGGTCCGGAGATCTGTGTTCTGGTACCGCCAAACATAGCAGCCAGTATACCCAGAGCAATCGCTCCGTATAGTCCGGCAATCGCACCCATTCCTGACTGCACACCAAAAGCCAAAGCCAAAGGAAGTGCAACAACTGCCGCGGTAATACCCCCAAACATATCTCCTGAAAGGTTCTTTGTATCGATCATTTTAACTATCTCCTTATGCGTTTGCTAATGCTGAGAGTGATTTGAATTTTCCCTCATCAGGATCATAATACTCTATCTCACCGGACTCTACATCATAGATCCAGCCGTGAATATGAATGGTATCGTTCTCCACACCTTTTTTAACATCCGGGTAAGTGAGAAGGTTTTCGATCTGTGAAACCACAGAGAGTTTTTCTGTCAACCTGTAAAGTGTCTCTTTGTCTGCATCTTTTCCCAAAGCTTTCAATGAGAACGATTGTGCCCGTCTCCCCAGTGCCAGCCAGTTTTTTGTATGAATCAAAGAGGGGTTGTCTATCTCTTTAAAAAGAGAGTTGATCGCACCGCAGTGTGTATGACCACAGACAATAATATCTGACACTTTCAGAGCAGCTACGGCATACTCTATGCCGGGTGCAGAAGCATGCAACTGTGTACTCGGATCATAAGGAGCGACAAAGTTCCCCACGTTTCTGACAATAAAGAGATCTCCCGGTGCCGCACCCGTAATGAGTTCCGGAACCACCCGTGAGTCTGCACAACCTATAAAAAGTGCTTTGGGATGCTGTCCGTTCTCTACAAGATCAAGTAACTCTTTTTCATGGTTTTTAAAATAACTGTTCTTAAAATCTTCATTCT
>DQSX01000092.1 GCA_015663065.1 Sulfurovum sp. | reverse complement strand
TACGAGTTCTAAGATGGATAAGCAGTTTTCTAACCTTTATGAGATCATCACTTATCAGGCACAAAAGCGCAAAAGGAAAGTAGCGCTTTTTGTGGATGATGAGAAGATCACTTATGCCGAGATCTTGGAAAAGGTAGATAAACTTGCCGGTTTTTTAACACACAAAGGCATACAAGAGGGTGACAAGGTTGCCCTCTTTTTACGAAACTCTCCAGAATTTGTCTATACCATTTTTGCTATTTCCAAAGTAGGTGCCATAGCAGTACCTGTCAATACTTTTTTGAAAGAAGAAGAGCTGGATTATATCTTAGGTGACTCAGAAGCCAAACTGCTTGTTGCTTCTCAACTATATGAAAATGTTGTATCTAAAAATACTGTGTGTCAAAATATACTTTGGGAAGGCGAAATAGCAGATAGTCAGGCTGTGACCTTTGAAGAGGTTGAACATTGTGAAGCGAGTGTAGAGCATGTATCCCGTTCACTTGATGACTGTGCGATCATTATCTATACTTCCGGTACCACAGGCAAACCAAAAGGAGCCATGTTAAGCAATAAAAATGTATTGTCCAACATGGAGTACTCCAAACAACTCATAGAGGTAACATCAAAGGACAGGGTGATCGTATTTTTGCCGATGTTCCACTCATTTACCTTTACCGTAGGTGTAGCCATGCCGTTGTATGTCGGAGGGTCTATGGTCATCATCAAATCTATGATGCCTTTTGCCAATATCTTCAAGCAGACATTGACAAAACGCGTCACACTATTCTTTGGTATTCCCGATGTTTACAATGCTTTGGCAAAAGCAAAACTTCCCTGGTATTTTTTATGGTTCAATAATATACGTGCTTTCATTTCCGGTGCAGCAGCCCTGCAGCCAAAAACACTGGATGCCATGTCTAAAAAATTCAAAAAAGCCAAACTGCTTGAGGGTTATGGTTTAAGTGAAGCCAGTCCGGTGGTGTGTGTTAACACTATACAAAAACAAAAAGCAGGTTCTGTAGGTTGTGCAATGTATGGTCATGAGATCAAGATCGTAGATCAGGATATGAATGAACAGCCTAGCGGCACGATCGGTGACATCATCGTTAAAGGTGACAATGTGATGATGGGTTACCTCAATCGTCCTACCGTCACAGAAGAGACCATCATCAACGGCTGGCTCTTGACGGGAGATATGGGATACCTTGATGATGAAGGCTTCTTGTTTATTGTTGACAGAAAAAAAGACTTGATCATCTCTAAAGGGATCAATATTTACCCTAGAGGAGTGGAAGAGGTGATTGACAGCTTTGAGGGTGTAAAAGCTTCTGCTGTCATAGGTATATTTGATGAAAAAAGCGGTGAAATACCGGTTGCTTACATTGAATTGGACGAAGAGTGTGAGACTCTTGATGAAAAAGGCTTAAAGAGCTATATGAAAGAGAAACTTGCGAATTACAAGATACCAAAACAGCTCCACATTATAGACGAACTCCCTAAAAATGCCACCGGGAAAATACTCAAACGCGTACTCAAAGAGAAACTCAAAAACCTATAGAAGGAAGCACGATCAAAGCCATCATAAATGCCAAACTGATCATCAATGATGAAGTCATAGAAGGTAAAACACTACTGTATGATGCAAAAATAAAAGAGATATCAGACAGTGTTGATCTTGACGCATGTGAGATCATTGATGCCAAAGGAAACTATGTCTCTGCGGGTTTTATAGACATACATATTCATGGATCTGCCGGTGCTGATGTTATGGATGCAACACCTGAAGCACTGGAAGATATCTCTTCTTCACTGCTGCAGACAGGCTGCACCTCTTTTTTAGCCACGACTATGACTATGTCAACAGAGGCTATTGACAAAGCTTTACAAAATATTCAGAAAAATGCCAAGAAAGTCACAGGTGCGGAAATACTCGGTATCCACTTAGAGGGCCCGTTCATCAATGCCTCCAGACATGGTGCGCAAGACAAAAACTATATACAAAAACCCAATTTAGATCTCATTGACAACACTATGGACGAGATTAAAATGATCACTATTGCCCCTGAAGTAGAAGGTGCAGAAGCGTTTATAAAATTAATGACAAAAACATACCCTCATATATTGTTGAGCATCGGCCATTCAGATGCCTCTTTTGAAAAGTGTAAAGAGAGTTTTTCCTGGGGGATCTCACATGCTACACATCTCTTTAATGCTATGAACCCTTACCATCACAGAGAACCGGGTATTGTTGGTGCAGTTTTTGACTCTGATGTGAGCTGTGATATTATTGCAGACCTTATCCACACCCATCCCTCTGCTCTGGAACTTACATACAAAATAAAAAAAGAGAAACTCTTGCTTATTACCGATGCAATGCGGGCAGGCTGTATGGTTTGTGGAGAGTATGATCTTGGCGGTCAGTCTGTTACTGTAGCAGAGGGCAAAGCTACCTTGGCTGACGGAACACTGGCCGGCTCTGTTTTAAAGATGAATGAAGCACTGCATAACATGACGAAGCATACATCCATGACACGGGTCGAAGCGGTCAATACAGTGACAAAAATACCAGCAGAAAAACTTGGGTTAAAAAAAGGTTTGTTAAGAGAAGGATATGATGCT
>DQSX01000234.1 GCA_015663065.1 Sulfurovum sp. | reverse complement strand
TGTATTGATGGTGGAGCATAACGGGATCGAACCGATGACCTCTTCGCTGCCAGCGAAGCGCTCTCCCAGCTGAGCTAATGCCCCAAATATTTGGTGAAAAAGATTTTAGCATAAGATGGATAAAAAGTTAGCCATCTCATCTGTTTTTATGAACGTGAAGTCACTTCCAGAAGGTGGTAACCGAACTGTGTCTGCACAGGTCCGTGGACTACACCGACCTCATCGTTAAATACCACTTTGTCAAACTCAGGTACCATTTGCCCCTGAGAAAATGTTCCAAGGTCTCCACCCTGTGCACCTGATGGACAGCTTGAGTTCTCTTTGGCTGCATCCTCGAATGTCATTTCACCTGCGTTTATCTTTGTTTTGAGTTCGTTACATTTTGCTTCGCTGTCTACTAAAATATGTCTTGCACTTGCTGTTGCCATGTGTTATCCTTTAAATATTGGTATCAAAAGAGACCAGTTCGCCTCTTTTAAGTCGTGGTATTATATCGGTTTTTATTTTACGTATCATAAAGCTTTTTTTGGCAAAAGGCATATTTGTATCTGCCACAATATTTTTCAATTTCATATCATAGTGTTTGATGAGGAAATTACGTAATACATTTTGCAACTCCTCTTCACTCATCACCTGAAAGGTTTCGTCAACTGCCAAGCCCATAAGGTGCGGATGTTCTTTCTCCCCGGCAATAAGCGCAGCAAAGATCTCTGCATACCCTCCAAACATCTCTACATCAATGACATCCAATACTGAGTCGATCAGTGCAGGTTTTTCAAGCAGTGTTTTTAAGATACTCAACTGTGCCACATCGTCACGTTTTTGTGAAAAGTTATCCCTTGGTCTACCCTGATTTATCTGTTGCCCAAACAGTGCAGGAGAGATGCCCAACTGTGTAGCTGCTACGGGAATGTATGCATCTTTGATGATGGGAGTTAAGCCATCCAAAAACTGTTTGGCATTCCCAAATGCAGCCTCTTTTGCCCGGGGATCATTCAGGTCATACGCAGCAATCGTCTGTTCCAGTACAAAAGGAATGAGAGGTTTTGCTTCACGAAGCAGTTTTGCCACCGCTTCACTTTGTCCTTTGGCAATAAGATCTGCAGGGTCCTGTCCGTCAGGAAACAATACCACCCCTCCGTCAAAACCTGATACAGAGAGCATTTGTGCTGCTTTCATAGCTGCTGCCTGTCCTGCTTTGTCTCCATCGTAAGCCAAAATGACTTTGGGGTCACCTTTTCTCAGCAGTGGTAAATGCTCAGGAGTCAGTGCCGTTCCCATAGAGGCAACCGCTTCTGTGAACCCAGCCTGATGGAACATCACTACATCCAAATAGCCCTCACAGACAATGAGTTTTTTGTTTTTATAAATACTCTCTTTTGCCAGGTCGTAACCATACAACAGTCTTGATTTGTTAAAGAGTTTGGTTTGTGGTGAGTTGATATATTTGGCAGGGTGATTGCTGATCGTACGTCCCCCGAAACCCACCGCAGCACCGGAAGCAGAGAAGATAGGAAAAGTAATACGCTCAACCAGACGGGCATAGTACCTTCCTCCTTCCCCTTGTGCAATGACACCTGCTTCCAGTGCTTTAGGCAATGGCAAGAGTGCGGCATTCAAGAAATTTATGACCGAATTACCATCAGGCGCATAACCAATGCCAAATTTTTGAATGGAACTCTCCGCAATGCCTCTGTCTAAAAGATATTTTCTTGCCGTTTGATTGTTTTCAAGATTTTTCACATACCAGGTCTGTATGGCTTCAAGTACACGTTTTGCATCGGAATAGTCTGAAGAACCCTTCGTGTAGTTCAACGAAAAGTTGAACATGGAAGCCAGTTTTTCTATGGCTTCGGGGTAGGAGAGCTTCTCCAACTCCATCACAAATTTGATGCTGTCACCACCGACACCACAGCCAAAACAGTGGTAAATCTGCTTGGAAGGACTGACAACAAAAGAGGGTGTTTTCTCCCCATGGAAGGGGCAGTTGGCTTTGTAGTTTGCCCCTGCTTTACGAAGTTCTACGAAGTTACCGATGACATCGACAATATCAATGCTGTTTTTGAGGGATTCTATGGAGGCGTTATCTATCATTCTAAAATTATATCTAAGTTAGATATAATAATAGCCTCTGAATACCCTAAATTACTTCAGTACTTAAAAAGGCAATACTTGGAAAATTTTCTACCCGGATACAAAGACCCGTTATTTTCTATTTTACTGATCATTGTCATCTCTCTTATCATCTCTATTGCCACCTATGGGTGGGGGCTTTATAAGCAGCAAAAAGAGCAGGGAAACCTGCTTAAATTCCTGGACAAGTTTGATTCTGCAGAGTGTGCCCTGGACACTGCGGACATGCCTTTTGAACCCCATCTTCTGAAACCTCTTACCTTACTGGCAAAAGCTTTTGAAAACTCAGGGGAGTACCATAAATCCATCTCTATCTATCTTTACCTTATTAAACATATCTCCAATGATATGGGAAAATCAGAACTGATGGAGAGACTGGGGAACACCTATCTGCATGCAGGTTTTCTCGAACGTGCCCGCTCTTTGTATGTAGAGATACTCCGCAAGAGACCACGCAACGTCAAAGTGCTGTATGAGCTTGGTGTAGTGTATGAAATGATGCATCAGTATGAGAAAGCCAAAGAGGTGATAGAACCACTTGAACTCTTGGGAGAAGACACTTATAATCTCAAAAAGTTCCTTGAACTTTCCCAGATCACTTCAAGTAAAAACATCTCCATTGCCGAAAAACTCAAAAAACTGCAAAAGATGCTGAAGCAGGAACCTGAACTCTACAGACAGATCATCTCTGTACTGCTTCAACTCGACACACATATTGCATGGAAGAGCATCGATATGGAACGCATACATGATATTTTGGACATACTCTGGTTCTTACCGAATTCACAAGTCGATTTAGATATAATCACATCCAATAATGCACTGCATACGCTCTATTATGCCAAAGGGTATTTACAAAAAGCACCTAAAGAAAAAAGTGGTATTTTTACACTTGATATGCTGGCAACAGCTAGAAAGGGCGGTCTTGAAGAGGGAGAACTTCTCTTCTCTTATCTTTGTAAAAAATGTAAACAGAGCTATCCGGTCTCTTTCAAGCGCTGCCCAAACTGTATGGCGATAAATTCTGTAAAGGTAGAAGAACAAATTGCAAAAGCAAGCCCGAAAACAAATTACTCTCTACTCTGACGGTTCAAGTCTAGGGAACCCTGGACCCGGCGGATACGGCGGCATACTGGAGTTCAAAGGAAAGCGTAAAGAGTACTCTGGGGCAGATGCCCATACGACCAATAACCGCATGGAGCTGCAAGGTGTCATTGAGGGATTAAAACTCCTCAAAGAGCCTTGCGACGTAGAGGTGATCTCTGACAGCTCTTATGTGGTAAAAGCCATCAATGAATGGCTGGAGGGGTGGGTAAAAAAGAACTTTAAAAAAGTGAAAAATGTAGACCTCTGGGAAGCCTACCTGGAAGCTGCTACACCACACAATGTGCACGGTACCTGGGTCAGGGGACATAACGGACATCCTGAAAATGAACGTTGTGACGAACTGGCAAGAAATGAGGCAGAACGCATAAAAGCTACACTATGACTTCGACAAACCAAACAAAGGAAAAACAATGAACGACTACAGTCAACTCGAAAACAGACTAAACTATACATTTGAGAACAAGCAATTGATTATTGAGGCTTTGACACACAAAAGTTACAAAAAGCCTTACAATAATGAGCGGCTTGAGTTTTTAGGAGATGCTGTACTGGATCTTATTGTCGGGGAGTACCTCTTTTCAAAATTCCCAGGCTCCAATGAGGGAGTCCTCTCCAAAATACGTGCATCACTGGTCAATGAAAGTGGATTTACACTCTTAGCCAGAGAGCTCAATCTGGGAGAGTATATCTATCTCTCACTGGCAGAAGAGAACAATAACGGAAGAGACAAGCCTTCCCTGCTCTCCAATGCTTTTGAGGCCATCATCGGTGCCATTTATCTGGAAGCCGGTCTTGAACAGGCAAAAGTGATCTCTATTAAACTGCTTGAAGAGTGCCATCCAAAGATAGATCTGAAGTCTTTATCTAAAGATTACAAGACAGCACTTCAGGAGCTGACACAGGCGACACATGGGGTCACTCCACTGTATGAAATGCTGGGGTCTTCAGGACCTGATCATAAAAAAGAGTTTGAGATTGCTATTGTGCTTGATGAAAAGACCATTGCCACAGCAAAAGGCAAAAGCAAAAAAGATGCACAGCAGAAAGCAGCACAGATCGCACTTGAAAAGTTAAAGGGATAACATGAACACTTTTGGGAAAAAACTGACACTGACAACCTTTGGTGAATCACACGGAAAAGCACTTGGCTGCATACTGGACGGTGTACCTGCCGGACTTACAATAGATGAAGATTTTATACAATCCGAACTTGACAGAAGAAAACCGGGGAAAAGCAAACTGGAGACCGGACGCAAAGAGGATGACAAGTTTGAAATACTCTCCGGAACTTTTGAAGGGCTTAGTACAGGCACGCCCATCGCCATGGTGATCTTCAATACCAACCAGAAATCCAAAGATTATGACAACGTCAAAGATCTCTTCCGTCCCGGTCATGCAGATTTTACCTACTTTCATAAATACGGCCTGAGAGACTACCGTGGCGGAGGGCGTTCTTCTGCACGTGAGACAGCAGCGAGGGTTGCAGGTGGAGCCATTGCAAAACTGATGTTACGAGAACTTGGTATCTCAGTACAGAGCGGACTTTGTGAAGTAGACGGTATCAAAGGGGAAGTGCAGGATTTTGAATATGCAAAAAACTCAAAAATGTATGCGCTTGACCCTAACAAAGAGGCAGAACAGGAAGCAGCGATCTTAGCAGCAAAAGAGAAGCATGATTCTGTTGGCGGTGTGGTACTTACCACTGCTACGGGGGTTCCTATAGGTTTAGGTGAGCCGCTGTATTATAAACTCGATGCCATTCTTGCAGAAGCAATGATGGGGATCAACGCGGCAAAAGCTGTAGAGATAGGTGACGGTGTGGCAAGTACACACTTAAAAGGCTCACAAAATAATGATCCTATCACACTGAAAGGTTTTAAAAGCAACCATGCAGGTGGTATTCTCGGCGGTATCTCTAATGGTGATACAATTATTGTCAAGACCCACTTTAAGCCGACCCCCTCTATTTTTCAGGAACAAGATACGATCACCACAAAGGATGAAGAGGTAAAGTGTAACTTAAAAGGCAGACATGACCCTTGTGTTGCCTTGCGTGGTACCGTGGTGTGTGAAGCAATGATGGCATTGACTTTAGCAGATATGTCCCTTCTCAATATGGGTAAAAAAATGGAACATTTAAAAGCAATCTACAGCAAATAACAAAGGATTTTTATGAAGAAGTTGGGTTTTGGGATTATTGGACTGCTGCTTGTAGCTGTCATCTACTATTTTACTGCAGGATCTGCACAGATCACCGAAGAGATGAAGGTACGTGTCAACAGTGAGTTGACCATGATAGAACAAAATGGTTTTACCATACAGGAGCGAGAGGTCAAGGAGAAAGAAGAACATTTTGTACTCGTGTTTGATAACCCTGAAAAGATCGTGCAATTCTTCAAACAGCAGGGGAGTGAAATGAGCATTGAAGATGCGAAAGCCCTCAAAGGCTTAAAGATCGGTGTGGACCTGCAATACCTCAATGACAGCTACTCAGCACTCTCTGCGGACTTGTACCCCCTCTCTCTTCCCCAGACGCTTTTGAATAATCCTGATCTTGATGAGTCAGACAAAGCGTTCATGGTGCAACTGAATGACAAGTTACAGAAAAAAGCTTTCCTTGTACATGTTGATTTCAATAAAATGCTTTCAAGTTTTAAAGGCTTTGTCAAAGATATAGAAGAAACTTTTTCTGTTGAAACTGCGATAACACTCACTATAAAAGGGGCAACCTTCAACGGAACGATCAAAGATGACCGTATTGCCTCTTTGGATCAGCAGATTCAAAACATAGCTTTATTGGCTGGAGATGAACTGCAGATATCACTCTCAAACCTGAAAAGCAATTATGTTCTGACAGGAAAAACAATTTATGATTCAAGCTATACCTATGCGATAGGAAATATAAATATTGATGGAAAAAATGATACAAAGGCTTTTTCTGCCAAACTTAAAACCATAGAGGGAGACAACAAAACCGCTGTAGTGAACGATCTTGCTTCCAACAAAATAAAACTAAAGATTGCAGAAGCCGCCTTTATGGACAATGGGCAAAAAAGCAAACTGACAGAAACCATTTTCTCTTTCAATGTATCCGGTCTGGATATGAATATACTCAAAGAACTTGAAAATGTTGATATAGAAAATGAAGATGAGACCAACAGACTGATACAGGCACTGCTCTCCAAAGGCATTACAATGGAGATCCCGGCTTTTGAAGTAAAAAAACTTGAGTACAAAGGTCAAAAGATGGATGGTTTCTCGCTCACCTCATCATTTGAAGTCAGCAAATCTGCCAAACTTGCTGCTATTCAGGCAAATCCCTTCGCTGCCCTCGATGCTATCAATACAAAAACAAAGATCATACTCTCAGATGCCCTCTTTACCATCATTTCACAAGATCCAAGAGCGATGATGCTGGCAATGCTCATTCAGCCACAAAGTGTTAACGGGAAAAAAGTGTATGAAGTGGAACTGAAAAATGGAAAAGTGATTGTCAATGGAAAAGCAGTTATGTAGCTAAAAGAGTTTAGGTTCATCCAAACCTTTAACCCTGAAGGTTTTACGATGTATCTCGCATCTGTCATACTTTACTAAAGCTTCTATATGGGCTTTGGTTCCATACCCCTTGTGTTTTTCAAACCCATACTCCGGGTATTTTTCAGCCATCTCAATCATCTCTCTGTCACGCGTCACTTTAGCCAATATACTCGCCGCTGAGACTTCAGGTATTTTATCATCTGCTTTCACCATGGTTTCTATGTTCTCCACGCCAAATGTACTGTTTCCATCAAAGAGATACACCGCACCCGGTAAATGTTTCTGTATACTTTGTAAACCTTTTTGTAAACACTTGGAGATACCCAGCTCATCAACTTCCTGAGCAGAAAAAGAGACAATATGATAGCCTGAATTTTCAATCACCAATGGGAAAAGTGCTTCTCGTTTTTTCTCTGTTAGCTTCTTGGAATCCATCAAACCCTCAACAGGGTTTTTTAATATGACTCCAGCCATCACAAGAGAACCAGCTAACGGACCACGACCAGCTTCGTCTATGCCACACAGTGGTTTTTTAGGCATTCAAAATCTCCAAAAACACTTTCCCGTACCTCTCAAATTTCACTTCCCCAATACCGTGAACCTCCAACATATCCTCTTTATTCCGAGGTAATTTCACTGAAAGATCTTTTAATGTTTTATCAGAAAATACAATATATGGAGGAATACCTTTCTGAGATGCTATCTGTGTACGAAGTTCACGGAGTTTATCATACACTTCCACATCATAATCATTAAAGTATGTTACTCTCTTTTTGGCTTCTGCTTTTTGAACAGTCAATCTTTCTTTTTTCAAGTCTATCGTATGCACACCTTTGATGACTTCTGCCCCATAATTTGTCAACTTATAGACTTTAAATTCACCTATCTCAACGGCTCCCAGCTCCAACAGCTTGTCACCTATTGTCAACCATTGATTTTTGGAGTATTCATCTCCTATACCGTACACCGATAA
Organism: Sulfurovum sp.; assembly: GCA_015663065.1. Taxonomy (GTDB): domain Bacteria; phylum Campylobacterota; class Campylobacteria; order Campylobacterales; family Sulfurovaceae; genus Sulfurovum. Next base: position 3,784 of record DQSX01000234.1, on the reverse strand, counting down.
TGTATCATGCCCGTTTTGAAGCACTCTCTGTTCTTTAGAGCCTTTCAGTACATCGATCACATAGTGTAGACCAAAGTTCTGTTCAGTTCTTAACATGGTTGAGAGTAACATTCTGGCAGCCGTCGTAATGTCAACCTTTTCACTCTCAGGAGCAGTACAGTTGTCACATTTGTCTTTACAGGCCTCCATACGGTCATCAAAATAAGCAGCTATCAACTGGTGACGGCAATTTTCAGAATTGGCAAAACGTACCATAGCGTCAAGTTTATTGAAGGCATGCTCTTTATACGGAGTCTCAGGTAGATCTTCTATGAACATTTTTTGCTGTACAATATCCTGTGCCGAGAAAAGCAAGAGTGTTTCTGCTTCAAGTCCGTCTCTTCCTGCGCGTCCTATCTCCTGGTAAAAGTTTTCCAGTGTTTTTGGCATGGTCATGTGTACGACAAAACGGATGTTTGATTTGTCTATGCCCATACCAAAGGCAATGGTCGCTACTACGATCTGCACTTTGTCTGATACAAAGTCTGCATAGGTTTTGTTTTTTTGTTCTATAGGCAAACCCGCATGGTACGCTTGCGCTTCTACACCTTTTTCCTGCAAGTAATGTGCTACTGCTTCAGTGGATTTACGAGAAAGTGTGTAAATGATCCCTGACTCTCCCTGATGATTTTTCAAAAACTCTATTAACTGAGAACGTCCATCTTTGATTCGGTGCCTTGCAGAGATGGTCAAGTTCTCCCTAAAGAGTGAACCCCGTACCCGCATTGGTTCCTCTAAGCCTAAATTCGCAGCAATATCCTCTTCCACGGCTCTGGTCGCAGTCGCTGTAAATGCAGCAATAGGGGTCGTGGCAAACTGCTCTTTGAGCAGAGAGAGCCGTCTGTAGTTTTCTCTGAACTCATGCCCCCACTCTGAGACACAGTGGGCTTCGTCAATGACAAAAAAGTTGATGGGAAGCTGATGCAGCATATTGAGAAAATAAGCATTGGTCAAGCGTTCCGGTGCAACATAGAGAAGTTTTATCTTCCCTGCTCTCAGTTCCTGTTCGATCTGTTGGCTCTCTTCAAGATCCTGCATGGAGCTCAACATCGCTGCAGGTATACCGTTTGCTTTCAATGCTACCACCTGATCATGCATCAACGCCAACAGGGGAGAGACAACCACGGTAATGCCTTCCATTAAAAGTGTAGGCAACTGGTAACACAAAGACTTTCCTCCGCCTGTAGGCAGGATCATCAGTACATCTTCTCTTTTTAGTATGGCATCCACCACCTCTTCCTGAAATGGTCTGAATGCAGCGTGTCCAAAATAGTGTTCTAAGGTTTCTAATTTATTCATAGGGGAAGTGTACCTTGTTTACTGGAAAAGATTTAAAAAAGATGTCAAATTGACATATTTTTAGGAAAATTTATACCCAACACCCCATACGGGAGAGAAATAACTTTGCTCATCTTTAGGGTCTATTTTGTTCTTAAGTCGGTTGATGGCAACATTGACCGCATTGTCATTCACCCCTTCACCCTCTACACCCCATACCTCATTTCTCAGGAAATCTCTTGTTAAGGGTTTATCTACATTATCCATAAAAGTTTTAAGCAGTTTAAATTCAAGGGGCGTAAGAGAAACAGATTTATCATTGACCAACAGGGTATTCTCTTCCATGTCAATAAGGAGTTGTTTGTATTTCAGACGTTTCTGCTTGGTCAGAACACCATAACGTTTCAAAAGTGCTTTGACTCTGAGTTTTAGTTCCGCAGGACGGAAAGGTTTGGTAATGTAGTCATCTGCACCGGCATCAAAGCCTTCTTCCAAGTCTGACTCCAGGTCTTTTGCAGTCAAGAATATTACCGGTATAGCGTAACCTATGTCACGCAGATAAGTGACAAATGCTGCCCCCTCCATACCGGGAAGATTACGATCCACGATCATGAGTGAGGGGGTCTCTTCTTCCAAAAACTGTTCCACATTCTCTGTGGAGAGAAAACCGGTCACGGCATACCCTTCAGAAGTGAGGTGGTACTCTATGAGTTCTAAAATATCTTCTTCATCTTCTATAACGATGATCTCTATACTGTTTTGCATCTCATATTATAACACACAAAAAACAGCTTTTAGAGTTTACCCCCTAAACGTGCGAACATCAACCGTGCTGAGATATCCTCAAGTCGGTCTATGATCTTGAGATTTTTTCTGATATATTTCAAGATGTTGACATTTTCATCATTCATAACGTGGTTATTGTGCATTACCTGCAGTACATCTTTTTCCACCATCGCATATATGTCATCTGTCTTAGAATACTCCACATCTATTTTGGCATTGAGCTCTTTGAGTCTGTCCATATCTTCTGTCTCTTTGACCATTTCTATGGTATATTCCAGTGCTCTGACGGTACAACGGTTGATGTGCAGAGACTCTTTAATGATACGTTTAATGTCGTCATCAGAATCAGGGTTACAGATGGCCATATTTTTAATATAGTTCTTTTCGTTGGTCGCTATACGCTGCAAAGAAGAGGTGATCTTTAAAAATGCTACCATCTCTCTAAGATCTCTTGCTTCCGGTGTGTAGAGTGCAAAGATCGTCAAAATGAGGTTGTCAATGTCAGCCACTTTTTTGCCAATACTCTTCAACGGCACTTTCACCTGCTCAAAACTTTTAGCGTCACAGGTTTCCAGTGCCTGCAGTGCCAACTTTTGCGAAATGGTCAAGTCTTCCAGTATCTCTACGGTTCGTTCTCTTACTTCTTCCAATTTTTCTTTATTTTTATCTAACATGCTGATCCTTATTATCCAAATCTACCCGTGATGTACTCTTCTGTCAACTTCACGGAAGGGTTCACAAAAATTTTCTCTGTTTTATCAAACTCTATAATATCACCCAGATACATAAACGTTGTATAGTCACTCAAACGGCTTGCCTGCTGCATATTGTGTGTCACAATAACCACTGTAATATCTTTTTTCAATTCTGTAATCAACTCTTCGATCGCACCTGTTGAGATGGGGTCCAGTGCAGATGTCGGTTCATCAAAAAGCAGAACTTCGGGTTTTAAAGCTACAGAACGTGCAATACAAAGCCGTTGCTGCTGTCCGCCGCTCAGACCCAATGCAGAGTCTTTCAGACGCTCTTTTGCCTCTTTCCAGATGGCTGCATCTTTAAGTGCTTTTTCAACACGTCCATCCAGCTCAGATTTATTCTTGAGTCCCGAGAGTCTAAGACCATAAGCTACATTATCATAAATACTCATAGGAAAAGGTGTGGGCTTCTGAAAGATCATTCCCACACGCTGTCTCAATCCGATCAATTCATTCTCTTTTCTAAGCTCAAGAAGATTCTCCATTTTATCTGTTTCAGGGTTAAGCAGGTTTATCTTCCCTTCATACTGACATCCGGGGTAAAGATCATGAATACGGTTCATTGCTCTGAGCAGTGTCGATTTGCCACATCCACTGGGCCCGATCATCGCAGTGATCTTGTTCTTATAGATTGTAAGATTGTTTTTTTTGAGCGTGGGTTCTGGCGCACCAGGGTAGGTATAGACAAGGTCTTTTACTTCCATTACTGCTTTTAAATCTTCTTTTGCCATACTGTTCCTTTATTGTTGAATATTATTGGGAGTCAGGCACCAACGATAAATCACTGCGTGACATATCATTGAAGCCAGACCCCTACTTTTATTTGTGTCTTGTAACATACCGGCCCACCAGATTAATGAAGAGGACGATCGCTGTCAATACGAATGATGCTGCCCATGCAAGTTCTCTGCTAGCTTCATCAGGAT
>DQSX01000053.1 GCA_015663065.1 Sulfurovum sp. | reverse complement strand
TATGCCAAAGCAATACCGCCTACTGCTACCACAAGAACAACCAGTCCAAGTAACCATGCAATATGGTGTGTATGTTCAGACATATGATAGGCCGGAAGAAGTTTGGTTACAAAGTGCTCAAAGCTCCCCATACCGAAACCTGCTACCACTGCCAATATCGCCAACGGTGACATAGCGATCAGTACGAATTTATACATATCATGCGGGTGGATCGCAGATTTGTCATATCTCTCTTTACCATGGAAAGTCAGGAATACCTGTCTAAAGCTGTAGAATGCCGTCATTCCCGCAGTCAATACAAGTATTGCCCACAGTACGATCGTACCTTCATTCCAAGCTGTCTCAATGATGGCATCTTTTGAGAAGAACCCTGCAAAGAACGGGATACCTGCCAGTGCCAATGAAGCCAGTCCCATATAGATATAGGTCCAACGCATTGGTTTTTTCAAGCCACCCATTTTAAAGATGTCAAGTTCATCTTCCATTGCGTGCATGACGTTACCTGCACCCAAAAAGAGCAACGCTTTAAAGAAAGCGTGTGCTGCAAGGTGGAACAGTGCGATCCAGTAAGCACCAAGACCTGCTGCTGCAAACATATACCCTAACTGAGAGAGAGTTGAGAATGCAATGATCCGCTTCAAGTCTCTGTTGACCAGTGCCATTGAGGCTGCAAAGAAGGCTACAAAAGTACCCAGTGCCGCAATGAAGTAAGATACTTCAGGAGTCATCGAGAAAAGAGGGTTGGCTCTGATCACAAGGAATACACCGGCTGTTACCATGGTCGCTGCGTGGATCAGTGCAGATACAGGCGTAGGACCTTCCATCGCATCTGTCAACCATGTATGAAGCGGGAACTGTGCTGATTTACCCATCGCACCGATAAAGAGTGCGATCGCTGCCAAGTTCAGTACAGTAGAACTCAAATTTGGCAGTGCCGAAAAGACTTCATCATACTGCAAGCTTCCGACATTCCAGTAGATAATAAAGATACCGACCAACATACCAAGGTCAGCAATACGGTTCATAATGAATGCTTCATTTGCTGCCCAGGATGGAGAGATAGAAGGATTTTCTTCTCTTGATACATCTTTTTTGTGGTACCAGAAACCAATAAGCAACCAGGAACAGACACCAACCCCTTCCCAGCCGATGAATAGACCGGCAAAGTTATCTGACATTACCAGGATCATCATGGAGAAAACGAATGCTGAAAGGTATGAGAAGAATCTGTTAAAACTCTTGTCATGGTCCATATATCCAATTGAATAAATATGAACGATCGTTGATACCAGTGTGACCACTGTCATCATCGTAACAGAAACCTGATCGACCACAAAACCAAACGGTATATTAAGGTCTCCTGCGGAGATCCATTCCATCATTGTCACATGAACTGTACTGCCCGTCGTCCATACATACACTGCCAACAGTGCAGAAGCTAAAAACGATGTAAAGAGGAGCAGTGATGCTATCACCCCTACAAAAGTCTGTCTTGGACTCATTCCGAACAATGCTGCGAACATTGAACTTGCAAACGGAGCAAATAGTGCTATATATACTAAATTTTCCATCATTACCCCTTCATATTCGCAAGATCATCAAGATCAAGGCTACCGTATTTTTTGTAAAGCACGATCAAAAGACCAAGTCCTACTGCTACTTCAGATGCTGCGATCGCAATAATGAAGAAAGCAAACATTTGTCCCGTAAGGTCATTGTAATAGTGTGAGATCGCTGCAAATGCAATGTTCACTGCATTGAGCATAACCTCTGTTGCGAAGAAAAGCATGAGTAGATTTCTTCTTCTTAGTACACCGACCAATCCTATAGAGAATATGATCGCTGAGACGATAAGGTAGTGAGATAAACCTATCATTTTTCATCCTTTAGTTGAATATAGATTTCATCATCTGCATCAAGATCTTCAGTCAGAGAGTCATCCATTTTTTTACCTGCAAGGATGATCCCTGCAATCATTGCTACAAGCAGCATGACCGCTGCTACTTCAAACGGTACAAGATACTTTGTGAAAAGTACAATACCTACATCCTGGGCATTACCTACACCCTCATGCATCGGATAGAGTGCCTGGATCGTTTCCGAATGGATCGGTGCTGCAAAAATCAATACCAAAACCAATGCTGACATTCCCCCAAGTAAAAATACCAGTGCAGCACTGGTATTTTTCTCTTTAATATCTTTTGTTGCATCAAAGAACATCATGGCAAATGAGTAGAGTGCCATCACGGCACCTACATAAACAATGAGTTGTACCACACCAAGAAAGTCTGCGCCCAGGATAAAGAAGAATCCTGCGATGAGTACCATTCCTGATGCTAGTGATGTCATTGCATAGAGTACATTTTTACTCATCACTGTGACGAGAAAAAGTCCTATTGTCAAAACTGAAAATAGGTAAAAGGCTATTACTTCATACATATTCTCTCCTCCTAATACGCTAACGGCGTTTGTTTAATATTGTCATCAGCATTTGGCGACACTGCACCAAACCCGTCATACTCTTGTTGTAAGTTAAGCTTGTCGATCGGCGTCAACATATCTTCAAAGAGAGAGAAAGATGCTCTCTGCTCTGAAGCTGTCTCATAACGCGGACCGTGTACGATCGCAAGTTCAGGACACACTTCCGCACAGTACCCACAGAAGATACATCGTCCGAAGTTAATGGTGTATTCTGAAACCTCTTTACGCTGATTCTCATCATAACGTGTATCCATCGTGATACAGTTGGAGATACAGATCTTTTCACAAAGCCCACATCCGATACATCTGTAGTGTCCACTCTCAAGCAGTCTGAGCATATCATGGATCGCTCTGTATCTTGGCGAGATCGGCAATTTCTCAAACGGATATTTGATCGTATGCAATTTGTTGCCAAAGAGCGTACCCCCCATCTCTCTAAGCGTTACCCAGAGTCCTACAAAAAGCTCACCGTTAAATGTTCTTTTTGTGATCTGCTTGAATTTGTCGATCCCTGTTTTAGGGGATTCACCGAGATCAAGCATTGTATAGTTCTGTGTACCTACATTTCGATTTTTAAATTGTTCTAAACCCATATTCTCTCCTTATACCATCATCACAATACCAGTGATCACAATATTGATCACTGCAATTGGCATTAAGACTTTCCAACAGAGCCACATCAACTGATCTGGTCTGATATGCGGCCATGATGCTCTAACCCATAACATTAAGAAGAAGAAGAAAGCCACTTTCAAGATGATCGTCAACCAACCTATACCTTCTACGCTGTAACCTCCAAGGAATACTACCGCTGCAATGATCGAAACAGTGATCATGTTAGCATACTCTCCGATGAAGAACATACCCCATCTCATTCCTGAATACTCTGTAGCATACCCGGATACCACCTCTGCTTCATGTTCAAGAAGGTCAAACGGCGTTCTGTTCGTCTCTGCAAATCCTGCAATGAGGAAAAGTACAAAGGCTACCGGCTGCTGCCAGATAAGCCATGAACCGACACCACCTGCCTGATAGTCGTTAAAGTCAACAAAAGACAATGAACCAACCAGCATAATAGGTGCCAAGATAGAGAGTCCGGTCACCACTTCATAAGAGAGGAACTGGATCGCTGTTCTAGCTGAACCGATGATACCCCATTTGTTCGCCTGGGACATACCTGCCAACAGTGGTCCGTAAAGACCTGCCGCCATCATACCCAACACAAACAAGATACCAATGTTCACATCTGCTGCTATAGACGGTACAAATACCCCACCGAGCAACGGTATCCAGTTAGGGATCGTAAAGTCAGGGAAAACAGGGACTGCTGCCAAAGCGATGAATGCTGTTGCTGCAGTAATGACCGGTGCTACCTTAAATATGATCGGATTGGCATTTTGAGGGACAATATCTTCTTTGGTAAAAAGTTTAATACCATCTGCAACAAGCTGCAATATTCCATGAGGCCCTACGTGCATAGGTCCAAGTCTTCTTTGCATAAATGCAAGTACTTTTCTTTCAATAAATGTACCAAAGCCGGCAATAGCAGAGATCACTGCCAGGATGATGATCGCTTTAATGATCACACCTGCTGCCGTCACTTCAGGTAAATTTTGTACGAGTGTTGTTTCCATATTACACCTTTCTCATTGTTACTGTTTTGTATCTTGATCCATCAAAGAGACCATACACATCCTCTGCGCTTTTAAAATCAGAGAGGGCAACAATGTCACCTTCCATTCTTTCATCAGCGATCACAGGAACTGTAATGTTTTTACTCTCAAACGATATTTCTACTTTTTCTCCAAGGGCTTCCGCTTTTGCAGGACTTGCATAGAGACCAAATGTTTCAAAGATCTCATGTGCTTTGTCCGAGAAGTCATTGAACTGTCTCTGCGGGTTACATCTGTAGACGATCTCTCCTTCAAGCACGGCAGATTCATCGATCTTATCCACTTTAAGCACTTTGGCTCTTTTTTTCTTAGTTGTCAGTGCATAGCCTCTGTTCTCAGTACCGTCATTGAGGTAACCGTTTGGCAGACTGTCAAACTCTACAGCCTGGAAACCTTTGTCAGTTGGAAGCAACACTGTCCAGTCTATGGTCTCCTCCGGTGCACCTACGAGTA